>JAOQAL010000631.1 GCA_025963615.1 Chitinophagaceae bacterium
CGATTAAGGTTTGTCTTTGATAGACACATCAGTATCGTTTCCCCTGTCAATGATGTCACCATCATTCATTATCAGATAATCTTCATTCATCGCGTTCGCCCAGTCTATAAATTCTGCTTCACAATTAGGCAGTGAGCGGTAAAACTCCCCGTCGAATAATTGATAGTGCATGGGTATTATTTTTTTCGCCTTCATCAACTTACCTGCATTCACGGCTTGTTCCGGGGTTAAGGAAGCCGGTATCGAACTGAATGCTAATCCGGCCTGTTCAAAATTTGCAATTACCCCGTTAACAGGCAGAAACGCATAATCAATCTGCGGGTTATTCTGCCCTATTTTCCAAAACCTGCCGTGCCATATTGTATCCCCGCAATGGATCAGGCGTAAGTCGTGATATACAACTATCCATGCTACCTGTTCATCTCCAATTCCATCCATCGAAAATACCGGCTTAAATGTGATGCCACCGTCTGAATAAGATTCATCAATTGATAGTTCAATAAGGCGCTGTCCAAAACCTTGTTTTTTAAGCTTTTTTGAGAATAGGTCTGAACAAATTATCTTCCCTGATGAAGCCAGGCACTTATCAATTATTTTACTACTGTAATGGTCAAAATGTAAATGCGTTAGTACGATATAATCTGCTTTTGTATTTTCGGAAAACTGAAATATTTCCGACTTGGGTGCCCCCATAAACCTCGACACCAATGAAAAGTCCTCTACGGCATCAATTAAGACACATTTATCGCCACACCATATTTTTAGGCCCGCCCAACTTAATTTTTGTATCCTCATATGATTATTTATACAAAGGAATGAGCGCTATCAATCCATCGGCCAATGTACCGCGCCAACTAAGCTGATCATGGCCTCCAATAAACTCCTGGTAATACACTTGGTAACCTTTGGCTTTTAAGATATCCCGTAACTGGCGGGATGTTTCGAGTATCTGTCCGCCACTGCCAAATATGTCATTCTCGAACTTACCGGCGTCAATGTAAAATCTTAGCGGTAATTTGGGCTGGTCAATAAACTGCCTGGCTATCCAGTTGGGTTCCTCACCGTTGTCCCTTCCAGGAGACCACCAGAACATACCAGATTGCACCAACACATTACCATAAATTTCCGGGTTGCGCATGGCGGTGTACACTGCCGCAAGTCCCCCGTTGCTTAATCCCCCGACCGTTACATTTGCTGGATTAAGAGTAACATGATAGCGTTTTCTGATCCAGGGGAGCAATTCTTTGGCCATTAATTCAGCAAACTTTGGATTGCAGGTAAATTCGTCGCCCCGCACATTTTGACTGGCAGCATCAATCAATACCGTTACGACCGGGGCGATCTTTTTTGCAGCAATCAGGTTATCCAGCGTGACTGGTGCGGGAACCGAGCTTAGGTAAGTTGTCCCGTCAAACAGAATAAGTAGCGGGTAAGCGTTGGTTGTAGCATTATAGTTTGCCGGTGTATATACAGCGATGTCACGTTCGTTACCCATGATATCGCTTTTGAACCGGTACTTGTCAATTTTGCCTGCTGGTATTTCCGGCCGGGAAACTGCCCACGGTTGTTCGGGTGCACCGGGCAGTTCTGCAATTGAAAACGTTTCGTATTTTGTAAGGTTAGGATCGTTGGGTTTACGCCTGGGGTTAAGCGGGTCGGCCTGCACGGTTGCATACCGCTGGGCATTTTCGCTCCTGCTTAAGGTTTCATTGGGCGAGAGCTGGTACAGGAAACGGGCTCCTGCCGGGATGCGCAGCGTTTTATACCACACCTTACTACCGGTAAGGTGAATCATTTTATAATCCTCCGGGTGTTCCAGGCTGTAAGGTGTCCAGATGACAACTACATTATTGATCGGGAAAGTCTCTTTCCAGAGGAAAGTAACCAGTTGGTATTTTGGGTTGTTTTTTGTTGGTTCTGCCAAAGGCGTACCGCTTTTTGCCACCTCATCCCAAAATACATCTTCAACACCTTTTGTTCCGGCGGCTATTTCCTTTTGCAATGCAGCCAGTCGGGGGCTTCTATACCGTTCTTCATCAGTTATCTTCAACCTTTCGTCCATAGGCTGTATGTCCTTGATCATAATTTTGTAGCTTCCTGTAAGAGAAGAATCCTGCGCCTTTAATTCCAGGACATAGGTGCCTGGTAATTCTGCAACAAAACGGAATGTTTTTGTCCCCGTCTGAGGGCCGGTAAATGCCCTGATTTTCAAACCGTCAGGAAAAAAGCCCCTGACTCTTATCGCAATACCCGATTGTTCAACAGTCCCTCTTACGAATTCACCGGTATGCAGGGTAACCGTATAATGATGAACTTCACTTCCTCTAATTTCACGTTCAACCGGCTTACCAGGAAGTAAAACAAGACTATCCTTTACTGGCAGGGTTTTACTAAAACACAGGGTGAAGGAGAACAGCCCGCTAAGGAATAATAAGGATAGCTTCATAACAAATTATTTAGTTTATAAAATTAGCTTACAAGCCGGAAATTGGTTTCAGACAATTTCCGGCATATTTTATGGATGAAAAAGATTATATATCATTCACTCCTCAAACTTTTTGCGGGATTTACTAATGCTGCCTTTATCAACTGGAAACTCAATGTAAATAAAGTGATCATTATAGAAGCACCACCTGCGATTATAAACATCCACCAGCTTATATGTATGCGGTAGGTATATTCTTGCAGCCATTTGTTTGCCGCATACCAGGCCAAAGGTGAAGCAATCACAAGTGCAATTAATATAAGTTTTAAAAACTCACCCGACAACAATCCGAAAACGGAACCGATGCTGGCCCCCAAAACCTTACGAATGCTTATTTCTTTGGTACGTTGTTCCGCGGTAAACATGGCGAGGCCAAGTAGGCCCATGCAAGAGAGAGTAATTGCCAGTATAGCAAAGCAATCTGCAAGCTTTCCCACCATTTGATCGCTGACATATAATTTCTTGTACTCATCATCTGAAAATTTATAAGAAAAAGGAAAAGCTGGATTTAATTGCTTACATAACTTTTCAAGGCTTGCCAAAGCCTCTTTTGTTTGGCCTGCCTTAATTTTCACCAGTACACTGCCACCATTATCTGTTTCTCCCATGCGCAATATCAATGGATTAACAGCCACCTTTAAAGAGTTGAAATGGAAGTCTTTTATTACCCCAATAATCTTTCCGGTCTTACCCCTGAAGGTTAACCTGCGGCCGATGGGATTTTTATATCCAATCAAATTCAAAGCTTGTTCATTAATAACATAACATACAGAGTCTGTTATGAAATCCTTAGAAAACTCATGGCCCTGCAATACCTGGATGTTCATGGTTTTTACAAAATCATACCCAATAGCTGCCTGGGTAAACATGGGTTTGGTATTAGGGTCTTTACCATCCCATTCGGCTCCCCCTACGCCATTTTCAATTAGCGTTGGAATTTGCGAAATACGGGAAATGGATTTAATGCCCGGCGAATTTAATGCCTGTTGCTTTAATACAGCGTATTGTTTGCCGAGGTCACCTTCAAGCGAAATATATACGAGGTTTTCTCTATCATAACCCAGGTCCTTTGTTTGTATATAATTGATTTGTTTTGAAACAACGATGGAACCGATAATCAGCACGATGGAAAGCACAAATTGAAAAACAACCAGCCCTTTACGAAACCATGTTGCGGCAGAGCTAAATTTTGGTAAACCTTTTAATACGGTCACCGGGTTAAATGAGGAAAGGAATAGCGCCGGGTAACTGCCGGAAAGCAGGCCTGTCCCAAAAGTTAAAACCGCGATGCTGATCCAAAAATATAAGTCAGTAACGGGAAGTACAATTTGTTTATGGGTTAGCGCATTAAAGGCGGGTAATAATACCAGCACTAAAACGATGGCGATTACAACGGCTATAAAAACCAACAGAATTGCTTCCCCGATAAATTGTACGATCAATACAGAACGCAAGGCTCCAGCCACTTTTCTTACCCCGATTTCCCTGGCTCTTTTTATCGATCTTGCGGTAGTAAGGTTCATAAAATTAACACAGGCAATCAGCAGGATAAAAATGGCCACAACACTAAATAACCGTACATATTCTATCCTGCCACCTTCAAGCTGCCCCTCCGCATTAAAATGAGAATGAAGATAAATATCGCCAAAGCGTTGCATACCCAACTCTAAATGAAAGCCTTTTCCTTGTTGTTTGTTATAGGCATCCAAAAAATGAACTATCTTTTTCTCAAAAGCGACAGGATCAGTACCCGCCTTCAGCATAATAAGCGTTGCTGGCCCATTATTACCCCATTCTTTAGCCCAGGCATGGTCTTCCAGGAAAGCGTGCCAGTTGATCAAATAATCAAACCTTTCTGAACTGTTTTGTGGAAGATCTTCAAATACACCTGAAATAATAAAGTCCCTTTTATTTTCGAAATTTATGGTTTTGCCCATCGCAGCTTGCGGGCTGCCATAAAAATCACTGGCCATTTTTCTTGAAATGGCAATGGTTGACGGAGTGCTTAAAACAGCTGCTGCCGTGCCCTGTAATAAGGTGTATCCAAACATGGTAAAGAAATCGGACCCGGCAAAATTGCCTTTTTCTTTAATGATTTTATCACCATTTTTAAACAGGCTGGTGGTTTCCCATGCAAAGCTACTCGCGTACTGCACTTCAGGCAGCACGTTTTTCATTTCATCAGGCAATATGCCCGGTGTATGATGTACGACATTTATTTTGTTGTCATTGTACTGCCTTTCATATACGCTGTATATTTGGTTAGTATTTTTACTAAACTTATCGATGCTCCTTTCGTCATTTATCCACAGCAAAATAAACAAGCTGCAAGCCATGCCAAGGGCAAGCCCTGTGATATTAATAAATGAAAATGTCTTGTGCTTGGCAAGATTCCTGAACGCAATCAGTAGATAGTTCCTTATCATGATATTTAAAATCTAATTTTTTATTATTCTGTAATCACTCACTCCTCAAACTTTTTGCAGGATTCATCAAGGCTGCCTTAACCGCCTGGAAACCCACCGTAGTTATCGCGATAACAATAGCCATTAGTCCGGCGCACATAAACATCCACCAATTAATTGTAATTCGGTAAGCAAATCCCTCAAGCCATTTGTTGGTTATCCACCACGCCACCGGTAAGGCTAAAACAGTAGCAATACCTACCAGTTTAAGGAAGTCTTTTGACAAAAGCACTGCTATGTTGGTGACTGTTGCTCCAAGCACTTTTCGAATACCAATTTCTTTAGTCCTTTGCAACGCTGAAAACGTCACTAACCCCAACAATCCAAGACAGGCCAACCCAATAGCCAGCAATGCGAATGAATAGGAGATTAGGCCCGTTCTGGTTTCAGCGCTATATAGCTTATTAAATTGGGCGTCTAAAAATTCATATTCAAAAGGCTGTTCCGGTGCCAGTTTGGTCCACGTTGCCTGGATAAAACTCATGGCTTCGGGAAGGCGCTGACCTGATAGTTTCACCATTACCTTACTGGTATAATTACTCATAAAAATGATAAAGGGACTGATCGTCTCATGCATAGAACTAAAATGAAAATCATTCACTACACCTTTGATAATTGTGTTTCTCCCCTGAAATTTTATCACTTTTCCAATCGCTTCCTGGTTTTTCCAACCAAATGAGCGTACGGCTGCTTCATTAACAATCACAGGCCGTTGTATCGTGTCGGTTACAGCAAAGGCTGCTTCTTCCTCCGGCCTTGTAAAATCAGCCCCGCTTACAATATGCAGTCCCATTACCCTAACGAAATCCTTATCGGTTCGAACACCTGTAATAATTGTTTCTTTGCCATCCAATACCATATTGAATTTGCCCTGGATAAAAGTCGGGCTTTGATTACAGGTAGTAACACCTAATACTGAGGGACGAGCCATCAACACACTTTTTAAAGTATTTATCTTTTTCCTTAGTGCTTCATCACTGCGCAACACGAGCACACGGGTATTATCATAGCCTAACTTTTTGTTCCGGATGAATTCAAGCTGATTGTGAATAACCAATGTACCAAGGATCAGGCATGTTGAAATGAAGAATTGAACCACGATCAGGCTTTTCCGCAAACCAATGCCGGAAGATGCTACGCCGGTTATTCCTTTTAGGGTTTTAAGGGGGTTAAAACCGGATAACACAAGGGCAGGATAAACACTTCCGAGAAATCCGATTAAAATCAACAGCGCAAATACGGTGATGAGTGGTGCCGCAGTTACCAGGGCGGACATGCTCAGTTGCTTATCCGCTATGAAATTGAACTCCGGAAGAAATAAATACGCTAATGACAGGCTGATCAACAAAGCTACCAAAACCATGATCAGTGATTCACCAATAAATTGAAAGAACAACTGCCAGCGCGAGGCACCAATCACCTTCCTTAGGCCTACCTCCTTTGCCCGGTCAGAAGCACGGGCCGTGGTAAGATTGATATAATTAGCACAGGCAATAATCAAAATGAGTACGGCGATAATAGAAAAGATATAAATGTAACGGATATCTCCGTTCGGCTCCATGCCTCCATCTACGATTGACCGTAGATGAACGTCCTCCATCGGCTGAATACGAATGTTCAGGTAATTCTTACCTGCCACACCGTAATCTTTGTTTTGGGCCTTAAAATAACCGGGGATTTTCGCTTCCAGTATTTTGATCATTTCCGGGCTTTTGAGCAATAGATAGGTATAATAACTTGCGTCGGCCCAGCTTTCATGCGTGTATAAAGGGTCGGTTAGTGAACTCCAGGAAGCGATCATATCAAACTTTATCTGGGAATTAGCGGGGCAATCCTCGGTAATGCCACTTACGATGTAATCTTTGTCATTATTGATCTGAAGCGATTTGCCGATAGGATTTTCTTTTCCGAAATATTTTCTGGCTGAAGTTTCCGTTAATACGATTTGATTTGGAGCCTTTAAAATAGTTGCTGTATTCCCTTTAAGCAGCTTAAAAGAGAAAATGTCAAAAAAGGTCGCGTCCGCGTAAACAAACCCTTTTTCCTGGAACAGCTTATCCCCAAACTTAACAATTGTAGGGGTTGGATAAATTCTGACACCACTTTCCACTTCCGGAAATGTACGTTTAAACTCCGGCAAAGCTTTCGTCCCCGTTACCGCAACCTTAGTTAGGGTACCGCTAAAATTCAGTTCCGTTGTTGCTCTTACGATACGGTCACCCTTTTTATGAAAATGGTCATAACTGGTTTCCTGAAATACATAAAGCGTGATCAGCAGGCAGCACGCAATACCAACGGCCAGCCCGAGTATATTAATGCCCGAAATCAATTTATTATGCCAGAGGTTTCGCAGCGCGATCTTGAAATAATTCTTTATCATAATGGTAAATTTTATTATTCAAATTCTAAGTCCTGAACATTTACTTACATGACCAAATCCTTTACAGACTTTTCATTCATTATTTTTTGCGATGAAGCGCTCGTTACGATCCAATCATTTATTATTGTTTTTATCTTATCGCCTTGTAATTCACTGGCCAGGAAGCCTGAAAAATCATGGATGCCGGCCCCTGTCGTTCTAAAATGCTGGTAAAAATTGCGGACCGTGCTGATAAACCGTTTTTCCCCAAAGTCCTTATACAAAATGTAAAAAAACAACATCCCTTTCGTGTATGACAAATCCGATATTTGTTTTTCTCCGTAAGCCATTATGGGTGTAGATACAGCCAGTTGATCGGTTTCAAATCGCTTTTTTACCTTTTCAAATGTCTTTTGGGCAAGACTATCGACGTATCCCTGCCTTTGATTTAATTTTTCCAGCATAAGGTATTGAAGGAGCATAGCAAGACCTTCGCTCTCCAGCCGGCAGGGACTTTTATCAATAGTTTTAACATTCCAGATATGTGATAGTTCATGGTATAATTCATACATACGGTTCTCATTTTTAAAAGCAGATGCAGTTTGTATAATGCAGCTTACATCTGCTTGAGAACCCCAGTTATCCGGTATTTCAATAATAGAATACCCGCCACTATCGGGTACATTGCCAAACCAGTTACTTAAAAGTGAAAAACCGCTTTTTAGGTGATTGATCATTTTATTGGCCCCAAGGGAATCCCCCGGAAAATAAAATACAGAAAAAATGCCACTTGTGACGCAGCTATATTTACCAATGGTAACGTCTATACGCCAGGCTGGTTTACGGTTCTGGAAAACATATTCCGATATGCCATCATGTGAACTTTTAGACAGCAGCTTTCCTCCATTAACAACAACGAGGCTATCCGGTACAGTAACGGCAACCCGGTAATCAAAATTAGGCAGGTCGGCCAGGTTGTTTTGCATCCTGGAAGGAACCCCCTGCACCGGGTACGAATAGCTATCGGTCCTAAGAATAGTAAAAATGGGGCTGATATTATCTTTTATATAACTCATTCCCGTTTCGGTGTAACCTTTCAGAAAACCTTCGTATTCAATGACCAGGTTTCCTTCTTGTGTTGATGAAAAGCTGTTCAGGCTTATGTTTACAGCATTAACCTGTAACAATTCTTGATCTGAAAAGGAAGTTACCGCTTGCCTGAAAACAACATCATGTCCTTTGTCGTCTTTAATGGTTTTTACTCTAAGCAAACGATAAAGTAATAAATGAAGGGTGTCACCATGGCTTATTTGGGAAACTGATAAA
>JAOQAL010000655.1 GCA_025963615.1 Chitinophagaceae bacterium
GCCGTATTCCTCATCATTTGAATAAATCTGACTATCTTCTCCTAAAGCAGAGTGGAATGCCTGTAATTTGATGTAGGCCTTTTTATTTAGCTCAATCTCATCATCTGTACGCTGGGTTGGGAAAAAATTATAAATAAATATGTTATCCGAAGTTGTCCCAATTCGATTAACACGTCCAATTCGCTGCATCAATCGTGTTGCATTCCAGGGTACATCATAATTTACAATAACATTGGCTTGGTGTAAGTTTACCCCTTCGGCAAGTACTTCCGTGGTAATCAAGATGGGATATTCATTGCTTTTTTCAAGCTGCGGTATATTCGCATCAAAATTAGCCCGGATAATATCAGCATTGTCGCTTTGGTTACTACTATCTATAGCTAATACATTCCTGTGTTGTAACTTTCCAATTTTGTCAGCCAAATACTGCGTGGTTTCCTTTGACTCTGAAAAAACTACTAATTTCCCATTATCATTTAAATTGGAGTCAAAGAAGATTGCATTTAACTGGCGTAAAAACTCATCTAATTTAGGGTCGTTAGTAACTGTTTCCCAGGCAGTATGCAATCCCTTTAACAACTCGAAATCGTGGTATATTCCTTTGATAAATTTCTCGTCAAAATCGTCTACAGCGTATGCCCGGATTAAATCGGGACGCTCTTCTAACATCGACTCTAAAGTTGCTTCATCTTCGGTTAAAATAAACTCATTTACTTTCAGTTTAGGCGCTATGTAAACACGGTCAGCTTCAATCATCCTAACCATTGCATCATTCGCATCTAAGAACCGCTTTAAGGTTTTTTTAAAAGCATGAAAGCTACTATCTATACGCTTAACCATCAAGGTCTTCATGATCCGGGCCAAGGATTCCGATATATTATCGGCGCCAGTACCATAAACTTCTTTCTTTATTTTCTCAGGTAAATATTTTATGGCTTGGTAACGCATGTAGGTTAATCCTTTATCACCACCTTTTAATATTTTTAAGGTGCTATCATATAAACTATCAAGATTATTATCTAATTGATACAATATTTGCTTAGGAGGGATAATCGATGGAAACGATAGCCCTTGTTCGGTTATGTCTTTCCAATATGTTTCAGAATCTCTAATGTCGGTACGTGTACGCCTAACAATTATAGGCTCCAAAACTTTGATTCTTATTTTATCATAGATTTCTTTAATCCCTTTTGCCAGGTTTTCTTTGCTAATATGTTTGTCTTTTCTTAACTTATCATAACGCTCAATCAGTTCTCTAAAAAAATGCTGGATATTACCTACATCAAGATTTGATATCTTAGAATCTAAAAATAAGTAAAGCTGATTTCGTATATCAGCAGGTCGATTATTTAAAGGCGTAGCGGTTACTAATATTACTTTCTTTTCATATTTACCATCGGTACCAGGCCGTTTTCGAGGTGTTTTACAAAGCTTTTGCAACTGATTAAACATCTCGGATTCATCGCTTCTAAATTTATGAGCTTCGTCAACAATAATTAGGTCGTAGTCTTCTGGATGTTTAATTTTATGTAATGAACCATTAGATATAAAATCCACGTTAGGAATTTCGAAATCCCTGATAGTTTTAGTCCACGAGGGTTTTAAGGCAGGCGGATGAACAACTAATGTTTTGGTGCGGTAACCATTGGTAAAGTAAAACTTTTTAGCAACGATAGTCGCTATAATGGTCTTTCCAAGTCCTACAACATCTGCAAGTATAAAGCCATTATATTTTGCAAGCTTGTTATACCCGTCATTAACGGCATCTACTTGATAAGCTAATTTTCTATACCCTTTTGGTAAATCGGTAACAGACTCAGGATCATAGTCTATGCTTTTATCAAAGTAGTCAATCAGAAACTTTATATAAATATCATGTGGGGTATAGTCCGTATTAATATAGGTTTGCTTTGGTATTTGCTGAATAAATTCGTCAGTAATATTTACGCCCTCCAGCCAAAGTTTTTCAAAAGTAGCTTGAGCAAACTTTACGTCGTCGTGATCACGTAATTCTACATTAAATTCAAAATTACGCTCAAGGCCGTTTTCTGTTAAATTGCTTGACCCTGTGATAACAGATCCCCAGCCAGCATGTTCGTGTTCTTCCTGCTGCCTGAAAATATATATTTTAGCATGAAGTTGCGTAGAAGGGTGTATTTTAATCTGAAGTTTACCTGATACAATATCCGCTATAAACGCATCTATGCCTTCTTCAACATCCTTTTTATAGTCTGATTCCTGAATATCTTTAACAGCTTTTTTTAGGAATTCATCTCTTGCTGTGTCAGCATTAAAGTTTATTTCTAATCCTTTATTTATTGCTTTCTTAGCCCTGTTATCTAAATCAATACCTACTAATATCCTAATTTCTGAAACATCATTTAAGAATTTTCTAATTTTAAAATAGCCTGAAGAATAGAAATAGCCGACTAAAATATCTAAGTAGTAAACATCGGTATATTTAAATATACCCTCAAATTTATTGAATAGGGTGTTTTGATCGGCGTTGGTAAAAAACTTAGTTGACATTAAAAAAAGCGGTTTAACTTACACTCAAAGGTAGATATATACCTAAGTGTCATGGTAAATTTATTAAAGATTATTCTAAAAAAGTATTACCAGCACATTCCTCAGACATCAGCCTTCATTTCCATGCTAACATATAAGGATAAGATCTTCTGCAAAATAGCTTTTCCTATGTTAAACAAAGATTATCATTAACGATTACCAATTCGGCTTTGTGAGTATTGAAGTTTAGAAATTTGCAAAACTTCCAATTTTAGGAAATCCGGTAATGGAATAACAATGTTAAAAATTCTTGCAGAAAAATAAAATGGACTATACTTCACTTTAATAAGCAGATTATTGTATTTAACCGTGATTAACTGTCTTTCTGTCATTTAAGTGTAAATAGTACAATAATACCAAGCATTCAAATTTCCCAGTGGTGTTAAAATTATTTAAATTTAATGTTTAAACATTTACTAAAAGACATCACTATGAAAACAAACATCAATTTCCAAAAAGCAAGTTTTAAAGATTTCGAGAATATTCCTGATTTAAATGCCTTTCAACGAGCAGAGGTATTTCAGGAGTTTACCAATTATATGGAAGAAAGCGGGCAAATGAATTTTCGCTTTATGACCAGTAAAAAGGGAAGCGGCCCTGAAATGTGGGTTACCTCACCATTTAACAAAATTCCAAAAAAGTGTGTAAGCCTTGTATCCAATGATTATCTAAACTTTACCCAGCATCCAAAAGTGAAATTGGCAGCGATTGAAGGAATAGAAAAATATGGCACCGGTGCCGGGGCATCACCGCTGATAGGTGGTCATCATGAATACCATGAAATGCTACAAACTAAAATCGCTTCCTTTTTTAACCGACCGCCAGACTCTGCACTAATATTTACGACGGGTTACACTGCTAATAGCGCAGCGATTTTAGCTATCCTTAAAAAAGAAGACGTAGCAATTTTGGATATGGCTGTACATGCGAGTGTTTATGAGGGGTGCAAAGAAACCAATTTAAAAATGTTCCTGCATAATGACCTCGAATCCTTAGAACGCATTTTAAAAGATGCCCAAGACAAATTCCGGACAAGACTGGTAATAATTGATGGCGTTTATTCCCAGGATGGCGACCTCGCCAAGATGGAAGCAATCCTGAATCTGACTAAGCAATACGGCGGGTTTTTAATGGTGGATGATGCACACGGAATTGGTGTTTTGGGTAAAAATGGCCGTGGTGCGATGGAGGTTTTTGGCCTTATAGATAAGATTGATATTATTTCTGGTACATTGAGCAAAGCATTTGGCCACATTGGCGGTTTTGTTGTTTCTACACCTCAAATAATTAATTTTTTAAAATTTCAATCCCGGCAACAGGTATTCTCATCCACTTCCACTCCGGCAGCTGCTGGATTATTAAAAGCAATAGATCTCGTTGACGAAGAACCTCAATGGCGGCAAATGCTTGCAGATAATGTTGCATATTTTAAGAAAGGGCTGACTGATTTAAAGTTGAATATTGGTAATACGGAATCTGCTATTATTCCTGTAAAAATTGGTGATGCCCATAAGACGGGAGATGCCGGACGTTTATTGCTGGATGCCGGTATTTATGCCAATACGATTGTATATCCGGGGGTTGCACGAAAGAATGCCAGGATCAGAACCAGCCTCATGGCGACCCATACCCGTGAGCACTTGGATAAAGCTTTAAATGCATTTGAATATGTTAACCAAAAATTGCATATTTCCGGTATATAAATACTGAAATTATGGCTAAGAAGACTTATCATGGAGTAACAAACGACAAAGAGCGATCTAAGCAAAAACTTGTTGATGCGGTGGGTGTCATTATCAGATCGCAGGGCTACACAGGATTAAATGCCTCTAACATTGCTAAAAATGCAGGTGTAAACAGGAGATTGATTAACCTTTATTTTGGCAATTTAGAAGCTTTGGTTGAAACTTATGTAAGAGGAAAGGATTACTGGGTTGCTGCATCGGGTAATGCCGGGGAATTAATGGAAGAAAATAAGGGAAACGACACCAGACAAATTTTGGAATCCCTGCTCGTTAATCAGCTTGATTACTTTTTCAAGGAAGAAGAAATGCAAAAAATTGTGTTATGGCAGATTAGCCAGCGAAGCCAAATCATGTTTGAAGTTGCTGAAGAACGGGAAAAATTGGGAGCGGCATATTTTGATTTGGCCGATCCATTTTTTGAAAAAACCGATGTGGATCTTCGGGCCGTGGCCGGATTACTGGTTGGCGGAATTTATTATATGGTTTTACATGCAAAATCTAATGACAGCTTATTTTGCCAAATCGATGTAAATTCACCGGAAGGGTTAGACCGAATAAAAAAAGCAATAGGTACGATACTTAAGGATACCTTTAAAAGGGCTGAAATTGCCAATAATAAAAATTAAAGGACCAAGCACCTTTTATTGGCCGGATATTGGCAAAGAAAGGAATCGTGAATTTTTTGAAGGTGAAAAATTATATTCACTAAATATCGACGATAATGCGATGCGTTATCGTCGCGTTGGAAATGGACATCTACTTTCGCAAAAACAATCTATAGCAAGCTATATTTTATTGGGTTTTATTCTTGCTAAGTAGTATCTCTACCTTTTCACGCTCACTTTTTAGCAAGCTTTCGTAAAGTTCTATGATTTTCTCGACCGGATTATTAATAACTGTCGTACATTCATAAGCATTATTTACCGAAGAATTATTTACAGCCTCATAAAAATTATTTGTATTGTTTAATACATTTTCGTCATTGAATTTTTTTAACCCATCTAAAGTAACGCCTAAAATACTTGAAATTTGTATTAGCCTACCTTCTTCAATTGTGTCACTTTGTTCAATTTTAGAAAAGGCTTGTTTTGAAATTCCCAAACTCGAAGCAACTTCCTCTTGCGTCATGCCACGTAATTTTCTAACTCTCTCTATCTTTCTTCCGATAAATGCTGGTTTCGTCAGGGTGCTTGTTTCCATTTATATACAATGAATATTTATCGTTTTAATAATTCGTTTTTTTCACGCTCACTTGCCAATAATCTTTCATAAAGTTCTGCTATCTTTTCTATTGGATTGAAAACAAAATTGTTTGTAGCATTATCCTTTATTTCGTTGTTGTAAATGTTATATTGATGATTAATTACCTGCATGATTTTATCCTCATCAAAACTTCTAATTACATCAGGAGTTACCCCCAAAATATCAGCAATTTGACTTAGTAATGATTCTTCAATTTCCTCCTGCTGTTCAATCTTAGAAACTTGTGGCTGAGATATACCAAGTCTACTGGCTAAATATTCTTGCTTTATTCCTTTAAACATTCTTACACGCTCAACTTTTTGTCCAATTGTTAAAGGTGCCCTTGTGTATAGTTTTTCCTCCATAGTGTTTAAAATACGCTTTAAAGTTATAAAAATCAACCGAATTAAAATAATAGTCAACCGTATAATTTTCTCACTAATGAGAAAATTGATTTACTTCGGACTATAAAGTTATGCGCAATTTAATCATTACCCAGTATCAACACATAAAAGTTTTCAGGGAATTGCTGTCACATAATTTTAGTCAAGATTTTTACCCTAACTCTTTTAAGCCAGAATATACCATAACGGCTAATGGAAACCTGGTTGATGGCTTTGCACCACGCAAAGCCATCTCTTACCCATTACAGAATCCAATTAAAAACATAATATGCTGTCCCGAATGATTAATGAATAAAACGGCAACCAAACTTCAGTTAATAGTTAGTTTTTGGTTGCCGTTTTTCATTTATTGTAAATGTCAACCCTCTAATTAACCGCCCCATTTTCATGAAAAAAACAACGATCAAAATCGTAGTGGCTTTGCTATGCCCAAATCGATCCTGGATTAATCACCATAGGACAAAAGGATTTCTTTTAATATTCTTTTTGTTGTCCTTAAATAGCAGCGTATTTGCCCAGGCAAAAATTAAAAACATACTCACCGGCACTGTTTATTCAGCAGATGATAATAAGCCCCTACCCGGTGCCACTATTCACAACAGACTATCCGGAGTAAACATTGCAACGGATATAAATGGTAATTTCCAGCTTGTTACAACTGACACAAGCGGCATTTTAGACATTTCCTTTATCGGTTACAGGACTGGTCAGTTATTTTTCAGCAGCAAAAGTCGCGGGCCTTTTAAGGTTTTATTGAATTTAGATGCTTCAATATTAAAGGAGGTTATTGTTTCGACTGGTTACCAAAACCTCCCCAAAGAAAGGGCGACCGGATCATTCGTACAATTGGACAGTGCCTTGATAAACCGCAGAGTTAGCACCGACATTGTAAGCCGCTTAGAGGGTGTTGTTCCTGGGTTGCTTTTTAACAGGAATACAAGTAATTCTGCAAATGGCACAACCGATATAAATATCAGGGGCCATAGTACCTTATTCTCAAATGATCAACCCTTGATTGTTGTTGACGGTTTCCCTTATGATGGTGACTTCAACAATATAAACCCAAATGATATTGAAAGTATAACTGTCTTAAAGGATGCGGCAGCAGCTTCAATTTGGGGAGTACGATCTGGCAATGGGGTAATTGTATTAACTACTAAAAAAGGAAAACAGAATCAGAAACTTGTTACCGAGTTAAATGCCAATGTAACTATCGGAAAAAAGCCTGATTTATTCTACAGCCCTAATTTTTTGGATGCAAACAGTTATATCAATATTGAACAGCTTTTGTTTAAACAGGGCTATTATAATGCCCTTATAAATGATCCGACCCAGGCTATTTCACCAGTAGTACAGCTTCTTGCAGATCAGCAATCAGGTAAAATCAGCACTGACGAGGCCAATTCGCAAATCAATGCATTAAGGAACCAGGACGTAAGAAAAGATCTCGGTAATAACTTTTATAGGACATCTGTATTACAGCAATACGCTTTAAATTTTCGGGGCGGTGGTGATAAAAGCGATTATTTCTTTTCTATTGGGGATGACCATAATTTATCTTCTCTCGATGGTAATTCCAATAATCGAATTACTTTAAACGGCAATTATAATTTCTATCCTGTTAAAAACCTTCAAATCACCGCAGGGATTAATTTTATAAAAACCGACGGAGAAAACAACAGCCCCGTTAGTAATATCAATTCCGGCGACTTTTTTGCAGGGTACATATACCCTTATGCACAGCTTGTGGATGGTCACGGAAACAGCTTGCCCATAGTTAAGGATTATAATTCCGACTTTATCAATTCCGCCCCGCAAAAAGGGTATCTCAACTGGCAGTACCGTCCACTGGATGAATTAAATAATGCCGATAACACGTCTAACGCCCTTGACAACAGGATAAATATTGGAATAAGTTATAAAATAATTCCAGGGCTGACAGCTGGTTTTAAATACCAATACGAAATGGCATCGGTTCTTGTAAACAACTACTATAGCACGGCAACTTATTATGCGCGAAACCTGATCAATGAATACTCACAACAAAATGCCAATGGCAGCTTTTCATACCCTATCCCCAATGGCGGAATATTACAACAGTCAAACGCATATCTCAACTCGCATCAATATAGAGGGCA
>JAOQAL010000676.1 GCA_025963615.1 Chitinophagaceae bacterium
TTCTTGTTCCGAAGGACATTTTGTGGGTAGAGGAGGTTGTCTCCAAAGAAATATTTCACGCAAAGAACGCAAAGAAGCAAAGAACGCAAAGAGATGAGCGGTTAAGAATCAATCTTTACTTTCCCGACATCTCTGCGGAATTATTTTACAATAACCATTTTGAGACAGCCTCGTGTGCTTTTGCAAGATGCGGGATATTAGATGCTGGATGCTGGATACTGGACGCTGGATGCTGGATACAGGAAGCTGGATATTAGATACTAGATGCTGGATCCTCGTTAATTTTCATAGCCAGATGATATTGCTTTCTTGTTCCGAAGGACATTTTGTGGGTAGAGGAGGTTGTCTCCAAAGAAATATTTCACGCAAAGAACGCAAAGAAGCAAAGAACGCAAAGAGATGAACGGTTAAGAATCAATATTTACTTTCCCGACATCTCTGCGGAATTATTTTACAATAACCATTTTGAAACAGCCTCGGGGTATTAATAATTTCAACAGGAATAAGTAAGCGATAGTTCTAAATTATTTAATGTACGGCAAAATCACATTACAAACCGCTGTGGGGTCACCGTCATAATGATGCCCGCCCGGAAGTTTATTTACCTTGTAATTCTTAATCGTAATTTCTTTTAACGGAAAACCATCTTCCTTATCGCCAAACACAAATAAGAGGGGCTGGGGAATTTTATTAATCTCTGCCGGAACACTTTCGCCGCTTTGTTTGCCGATTCCCAGCAAGTCAGCAACGTGTACCTCAAAATCGGTAGTTTCCGATGGTGACATCAGCACGATATATTTTAATTTATCCTGGATGTTTTTATCGAAACGGGTCGCCACAAAGGGCATTACATCAGCGCCAAATGAATAACCAATCAGTACAATATTTTTTGCCTTCATGTTTTTCATATGAACAGCAAGCAATGAAATAACATCTTTAGCCGTCCGGGCGGCATCTTTTTTATGCCAGAAATATTCTTTTGCATTGAGTCCCACTACCGGGTATCCCTTACTGTTTATCGTATTAATGAAAGAAGTTGAAAAGTTATTCCAGCCTCCATCACCACTGATATAAAGGATTAAGGGCTTTGTGGTATCACTTCCGGGTAAAACAGTAACGGGCAGTTGCGAAACAGTTGACTGCGCGTAAAGATAAACCGGGGCGATCATAAAAAGAAGCAGGTAAAACACGTCACAAGTCCTGGTTTTTCTCATGAAATTATTTGTTTAGAAACAGGCTGCATGACTTTATTCAATGCCGCCGGTAATTGAAGAAGGTCAAAGTCATTTTCATACACCAGGTATTTATTCGCCCATACGGATGCATATTTTTCTTTAAACTCCCGCAAGCCCTGGTAATGGCGGAACCTGCGGATTTTTTCATACGCATATTTAACAACCCTTTCCGCAGTACTGTCTGGTTGCACAATACCAGACATGGGTACCAACCCCAGATTGAGAAAGGCCCGGTTATTTAATTTTGCATAGTTAATCAATTCAACGATCAGGGCATCCATACAACCGGCTGGGGCATCTTCTTTTTTCCGTATCAGGTCATAGGTACATTCGTCCCGGGCAAAATCCGGAATAATATTCGTAAATGCCACGATCTTATTTTCCGCGTCACCGATCGCAATGATATCCTGTGCTTTCAATAATTTTTCATCAAACATACCCTGTGCAAAAATCATTTCCTTTTTATCATAGGCTCTTAACCATTCATCCGAGACCTGTTTTAATTCCGCCAGAATAACGGAGGACTGGGGTGCTTTATAAAAAATGGTCTGGTATCCTTTCTTTTGCAAACTGTTTAATCCGTTACGTAACGATTTTTTATCTTTTCCTTCTAAAGTGAATTTCGAAACATCGGCGATCGCCTCCTGGCCTATTAATAATTTCCGTTTCTTCAATTCATCGAAATAGATCATGCTATCTTCATCCACCCTATAAAATGCCGTTTTCAAGCCCATTTTTTTACAATGCTCGTCAAACTCCCGGAGCACCGGCACCTTGTCTTCATCGGCACAAACCGGTTCTTCGAGCACTATCGCAAAGGCATTAGCGATTCGATAAGCGATAAAAGCTTCGTAACTATCGGAAAAATAAAGAAGCTTGTCATCATTTGTTTTAAAATAATCTACCGGCGAGCTGCCATATTCATTTAGCAATAGCCTGGCTTTTTCCTGCGTACTGACTGACGAGGTTTTTTTTCCTGCTTGCAGGTAAGGCCTTACTAACGTAAATACGAGGTAGCCCCAGGCTACAAATCCTAACCCATTCATCAACCATACAAATTCATGGCCAAAACGCGTTATCGGCTGCAAACCATCATCACTTAACAAAAAAAAACTTTTACCGGCATGCACTATGGATTGTTTCCAGGTAAAATCAACTCCGAAATGCCTTACGTCCACAAAATAAAAACCAATGAATCCGAATAACAGAATTGACAAAAACACAAGTCCTACCGTTATCAAACCGATCTGCACCGAAAGCTGATGACTTTTCATACGATAAGAGCCAGCGCTAAGCGCTAATACCAGGATGGTAAAGGCAGCCAGCATGGATTCTTCGTAATCCAGGGCTTTGGTAATATGTCCTACCAATGAAACAGAAGCGAATACCAATGCAATGATCCACGCATTTCGTAAACCCCGGATCAGGAATGCCGCTGTTACAATCAACGTAAGCCCAATCAGCATCACCAATAAATTAGAGGCGCGAATGGAGGCAGCAGGAATAAATTCCCGTAATAATTTTAAACGGCCTGCCAAAGGAGGTGTTACTACCGAGATAATATTAACAGCGCCCAGAATAAATACAAGGAGGGCCGGGAATAACCTGACAAAGATCTGTCTGCCTTTCCAGGCAAATGCGATGATGCCCGCCGCCAAGGGTATCCAGAACTCAAATACCCGGTATAAAATAGTGACCGACAAAGACTGTTCCGGTGAAAAACCATACCGGTTCAGTACATACACCATAGAAAGTTCGACCGCTCCAAGGCCACGCAGGAATGGCGAAGCGATCATTAATAAAACGGAAACGGTATAGGCCAATGCGGCTACCAGGATGGAACTGCTTAACCCAAGGGCCATCATGGCAATGTAAACATGAAATATTCCGGTAAGTTCCACGCCCAATGAACACAATAAACACTTCATCATTTGGGAATTTGAAATGGAAGCCGTAAACAGATCATCAATGGAAGGAATTACAGAAGGCCATCTTTTTTGTAAAAACAAATACAAGATTCCCTTCTTTCGCAAAGAGTTTACTATAAATAATATTAAACCTATCGTAATCGCCACCAGCACCAGTCCCATCCATACATCCTTGACGGTACCGGAACCGGATAAGGTATAAATCACCAGTGGGATACCGATAACAAAGACGGTAGTCATTCCGCTAAACGCATAAATTCCAGATGCCTGGTGAATCTGCATTTTATTAAACCCTGACTTCCGGATCCGGGATGGAGTATAGGCCAGCGAACTAACGCCACCGGCGGGGAGAAATACACTTAAGAAATTTCGTTTTAAGAAAAGTTCGATCGCTTTGTCGAGGCTAAGCCTGGAGCCGATGGCGGCGAAAGCCGTGACATACATCAGTGATTGCAACAAAATATAGATGGCTGTTACCAGTATACCGGTAATCACCCACCGCCTTTCCGCCTGTTGCAAATTAGGAAATATAGATACCAATTCCCGCCGTTCGGACCGGAAAAAATAAACAGCAATTAGCAATAAAAGAACAGCAAGAATTTCTTTCCAGTAGATTTTCCTGATGACCTCATTTATCCGATCAACAGATTTCATATAGCCGTCATTGGTTAGATTACAAATTTATCACAATCATTTCAGCCAGCATATTGCCGATTTCAGATTTTAGATTTCGGATTTTAGGGCCAGTGCCATTCCCATTAATCTGGCATAGAGTTAAGCATAGGAATAAAAGCCCCGTTGACACGGGGCTCCGTACAGAACCCAACCATTGACAGAACGAATTACAAGGGCCTGTAACATTATTAATGTACCAATCCGGTTTTTTTCAGAAGTTTCCTGTTTTCCCGGTGATGCATAAACTTATATACCAGTGAATAAATGGCAGGTAAAATCAACAACGTTAAAACAGTTGCCGTAATTAATCCGCCGATTACAACTACGGCTAATGGTTTTTGGGTCTCGCTTCCGATACCATGACTTACCGCTGCCGGCAGCAAGCCAATCATAGCCATAAGTGCCGTCATTACCACAGGACGAACCCTTGATATAACACCTTCGCGTATGGCTTGGTCCAGGTGCATCTTTTCATCCATATTTTTGCGGAATACGG
The DNA here is from genome assembly GCA_025963615.1 of Chitinophagaceae bacterium. Classification (GTDB taxonomy): domain Bacteria; phylum Bacteroidota; class Bacteroidia; order Chitinophagales; family Chitinophagaceae; genus JAFDYH01. The sequence goes on from JAOQAL010000676.1 coordinate 4,335, forward strand.
AAATCAATATCACGCCATTCTGAATACATACCCCGAAAAGAGCAATAAATCCAATACCCGCCGAAATACTGAAATTGATTCCGGTGATATGTAATGCCAGTATACCTCCAATCAATGCAAACGGCACATTCATGATGGTGAGGATGGCATCTTTGATATTACCATAGGTAATAAAAAGAATCAGGAATATGACAAGCAGGCAAACCGGTACCACCCGGGCGAGGGTATTGGTCGCCCTGATCTGGTTTTCAAATTCACCGTTCCAGCTCATTTTGTAGCCATCGGGCAACGGAACGCTTGAGTTAACTTTCGCTTGCGCTTCCGCAATTGTGCTTCCCAAATCCCTCTCCCGAACAGAAAACTTTACAGCGATATGCCGCATATTATTATCCCGGAAAATAAATGCCGGGCCGGTTAATGTCTGCATGGTGGCTATTTCTTTTAACGGAACTTTCGCGCCATCATTGGTTGGCACCATCAGGTTTTCAATAGCCTCCTGTGTCCCCCTGTATTCCCGTTGATAACGGATGCGGACATCGAATTTCCGTTCCCCTTCATACAACTGGGTGGCAGCTTTACCCCCAATGGCCATTTCAACTGCGGCGTTAGCATCAGCGGTATTGACTCCGTAAAAAGCCATCTTTTGCTGATCTAATTGTATCCTGAATTCAGGTTGCCCGAGATTACGAAGCACGCCAAGATCTTCAATACCCCGCACGGTTTTCAATTGTCCTTTTACCTTATCAGCAAGACTATCCAGCGTATTAAAATCGGGGCCGAAAATCTTTACAGCCAGCGCTGCATTGACACCCGCTACGGCTTCTTCCACATTATCACGGATAGGCTGGGAATAATTAAATGTAATTCCCGGAAATTTCCGCAGCTGTGTGTCCATCTGGCCGATCAACTGGTCTTCGGTAACGTTACGTTCCCAGTTTTTTTTCGCCTTCAGGTCAACCTGTATCTGTACATTAAAAAACCCTTTGGGATCGGTGCCATCATTGGTTCGTCCTACCTGTGAAAGCGTTTGTTTTACTTCCGGGAATTTATTGAGGACATCCACCATTTTATTGGAAATACTATTAGCTTCCGTCAATGATACACTCATCGGCAATTCTGCTTCCACCCATAAGGCTCCTTCATCCAGCTCCGGTAAAAATTCCGTTCCTAAAAATTTGAAAGAGAAAAAGCAAACCACCATGACTGCAAAAGCAATCAGTACACTTTTCTTTTGATTACGGTAAATTAAATCGAATAATTTACTCACGCCTTTTTCGAAAAAGATCACAATAACATTATGCTTCTCCCGCACATTCTTTCTTAACAGGATGCTGGACAATGCCGGTACCAGGGTCAATGTAAATAACAGAGCGCCCAGTAATGCGAACACCAGTGTATACGCGAGCGGAGAAAACATCTTTACTTCCACTTTCTGAAACGCGAAAATGGGAATCAGG
>JAOQAL010000684.1 GCA_025963615.1 Chitinophagaceae bacterium
TATTGAGCTGGTAAGAGCCTGTGCAGTATCTGTCTGTGAAAAAGTTACCACACTCCAGATAGTGCCCGACAGCAGACAGATGATAAGCTGTTTCATAAAACAAGGTTTTGTTGTCTTATTCTAAATATACGAATAAAAAACGAGGTTCCCTGGCTTAGGGCGTCAAACTCTTACTGTCAGGCAATCTTTCCATACCGTGGGCAACTATTTTCTTTTTGCGGCAGAACATTTATCCCATTTCTTACCAGCTCAATAATATTATACGATTTAGTATGACAGAATGGACAGGCATGTACATCCCCCGCAGAATCCACATATACACTACGGCTGCCCGAAAAGCAGCCTAATCTCCGTTGGTGAAAGCCATGATACAACATGGTAGGATAATCCTCATAGGCCATGGAATGGTTCATCGTTGTAAAAAGCTGTTCAAGCATATCAATGTGTTTTTTCTCCAGCAATACATTTTTGTTTTCATAATGACCTACATTCTTTGGTTCAAGTACCTGTACAAATTGTACCCCGAGGTCCCTGGCAAAATTCATATATGGTAAAAGATGGCCCCCTTCAAGAAAGGCTTTGGTTGCACATATACTTATAGAAGTAACAAGCCCCGCTTTCCGGGCGTGCTTCACTGCATTTGTTGCCTGCTCAAAAGATGTTGCCCGGCCCCTGAACAGATTATGCGCCGCTGGTAAATAATGATCAATACTTACCACCATGCCTTTGCAACCTGCTGCTTTCAGTTTCATGGCGTTTTGCGCTGTTACGTTGAAACCAGATGTAACCACCCAGCACTCACTTTTTCTACTGGTATACGCAATCAGTTCAACAAGTTCTTTAAACCGCACCATGGGCTCACCGCCGCTAAAATGAAATTGCAATACACCTTCCTGCTGGAATATATCGATGGTCTTCAACAGGTCTTCTTTGGTAAAGGATTCTTTCTGGTTCAGGTTGTCCCACTCAAAACAATGTTCGCAACGCATGGGACATTTGCGGGTAATAGCCAGAAAAATAAAGGAAAGCTTTTCGCTTTCATGAAGCGGATCAGCATGCCGTCGAAGTTCTCCTTGTATTAATTTATCATAAGCACCGGAAGGCCAGCCAGGCGTGTATTGATTAAAATAATATTTATTACCGATTTTATAAATCTTTTTTAGATCACCGCCCCACACGTCACTGCGCAGTTGTAACATAGCTCTATACGTTTTTAATATCCGCGAAGGCGATTTAAGTAGTAAGCACGCAAAATAAAAGATACGCGCTTTAATAGCCCACCAGGTTAACATACTTTCAATCCGGGTTACGCGGCTATTTGCCGGTTTTTTTATTTTTTCACTTTTAAATTCCCCGGGTTTATTTTGTTTGCGCCAGTGGGTATCAGCTGATATTGCGATCGTTTTCATACTATTTTATTTTAAGTAAACTATACTATTTTTTCATTTCAAAAATGCCATGGTTTCCTTCTTCAAGTTTTTGTATTGTTTCATTCCATACAATGGAAAAGCGTTTGGCCTGGTAAATCCTTTTAAGAATTTAATATCAGGCTTCCCTGCAAATTCCCTGATATGCTCATAATAACCTTTGGTATGAAGTATAAATGAGCGGGCCTGGTCTGGGGAAACAGCGGCATTGGACTGATAGGTAATAGTAGCTGTATTGCCAATTTGCGGTTGCTCCAGGTAAATACCGTCTTCGCCAGTAAGGTTACTTAAAATATCTTTCCCCGTTTCATCCACAGCCTGAAGCGGCTTCAATGTTTCTACAAAAAAATCCTGATCCGCAGAATAATCTATAGCTGCTGCATCAATTTCCCAAAACATAAAACCACTACTTAATTTAATTTCTGCGGTATCGCCGTTTGTTTCACTTAAATCTATTGGAACTACTACCTGACGGTTGGCTACAGGCCCGATAGTAGTTATATCTTTTATTTTGCGCCATCCCTTTGTTGTGTTTACCGAAACTTCAAGCGGTATTTGCTGTTCTTTTACCCATTTAAGCAGTTCGGCTGCCGGTTTATCTTTTTGTTTTTTCATGTACGTGCTGTAATAACTGCCAAATCCTTTTGCCAATTCACCATAGAGATAGTCAAGGAAATAAGAATTCTTTATAGTGAGTAACAGTTTCCCTTTTTGCTGACTCGTGGGTTTACGAAACGTAATAACGGCATTGTTATTTGCAATGGCAGACGTGGTATCATCAAAATAAAGCACCTGGTTATCATTGGGCTTTACCAGTGCGCCTGTTACATTTTCTCCATTGCTTAGCATGGCACCCAATGGCTGTTGCAATGCTGACAGGCTATACAAATTGCCATCGTCATCAGCCAATACCTTTGTTTCTCTTTTATGTGTTATTACCCATAGGTCGGCCATATCGGTGTATTGACGTTCTTTCAATTCGTTACTTATTTTTATCTGTAACCTGTTGTTGTAATCAGGCTTTAACTGTAGTGGCATATAGTCACTCCTGGCTAATTGAGGATAGATTGCACCTCCATAAATTTCACCCTGCAACGTAAATTCTTCTCCGGTATAACCGCTTACAAAAGGGCATGAACTTTTGGTTGCTAAAATTATTATGGCAGCTACTACGAGTGCCCCGCCGGTAATCAGGAAGGCGCCGCCAATATAGCTACGCGTAGTACGAACCTTGTCCTTTTGCAATACCGCTATTTTTTGAACTTTATCCAATAAGAGTGTATAGGAACCGATGCCAGCAGTATCGTCTTGTGAAATGTACAGGTGCACTTCATTTAATACCTCCATTTGTCCAGGTATCTTTTTATATTTTCCTTTTCCGTTTTTGCTTTTTAATACATAAAGCTCATGATCTGGCGGTAATGTGTCAAGCCTGCATTGTAATGTTTTCTGGTCGGCGCTCAAGGAAAGACTATTCATATAATAAGCGTTGTTTCCGTTTCTTAAAACAAAGAAGCGGTTTTGTAGTTTTAAACTGTCAAGGCTGGCAAGAGTTTGGTTAGACGAAGCCGAACCGGCCAACGAGGTCTTATAGTACGTCTTACAAGCCGAAAAAAGGATTATTACAATAAATGTGAAGAGGAACGTCCATGATAGTTTCTGTGTGCGTCTCATAATTTTTTGATTTCGGTGCCATGAAGAATATTTACTAACCCCATCAACCCCGGGATAAACCAGGCAGTCTATCGTTAAGGAAATGGGCTATAAAATCATTCTGATAAAACTAATTTCAACCTTAGCCCACACCTAATTGAATTTTGCGATAGCCATTCCTGAATAATTAAATAATACTTGAGGGAAGATTTTATAAATTAACCGTAGTATAAAACGCAAAAAAGCTGGCTTCGCGTGATGGATAGCAGCAGAAAATACTAAAATAAATTTAGACAGTGTTTAAGGCAATATAATAAAACCAGGCTGTTACGAAGTCGCTAAAAGAACCTGCCAGGCTTCATTTGTTTTCCCGTTCGCTAAAAGTGATTTTGCATAAGTATGCAACTCTCTTTCCATGTCATCCGGGTTCAAATTGTAGTATTGAATAATTTGGCTTAAATGATTATCAGAAAAAGAAGGATCGATAACAGGATACTCATGCACATTCCCTAGTTGCCCAAGGTTATTCCCGGTAAGAATAGTACTATACCGAATGCTTTCCGGCAAAGCATCTATTCCTATTCCCAATTTTTTATTTGGTTTTTCCACTTCGAAAAGATTTGTTTCATCCACCCTGCAATACCAGTCATCGCCCAATCTTGCCACATGATGCAGTTTTCGCGGATCCATTTTTTTACCGGCATCCAATGTCGAATCATCAATATGCAAGCGGAGTATTTCACAGATCACTAAATTGCCGGCGCCAGAGGCCATTCCCAATGGTTTTACTTCCAGCACACTGCATTCCATTTTCACTTTGCTTTCTTTTACCATCGGCGGTTTTATAAGGGTAGCTGCTTCTTCTGTAAAACCTGCCTTTATAAATTCATTCACATCCTTTGAAAAATCACAACTCGTCAATGACATTTGCTGTACCATCTCGTAATCAACAATATTGATTACTACTTCCGGGACTTCCTGCACATTGTGCAAGGTATGTTTGGTGGTATTATCTCTCATCCTTCTTGAGGGCGAGAAAATAACGATGGGTGGATTTATTGAAAACAAATTAAAGAAACTGAAGGGGCTAAGATTCACATTTCCATCTTGATCAGTGGTGCTTGCAAAGCAAATCGGCCGGGGTGCGACAGCATGTTGCAGGTAATGCTGTCTTTCAAGAGGCGTTAAATCTTTTAGGTCAAGAATCATTAAAAGTTACTTGCGTTTGGAAAATTAAGTTCAAAATTGATACCGTAGCATTTCAAGCAGGCTTGATAGCTATTAGCCTTCCGACGCTGCTGGTTACCAGGACCGGTTCAGACAAACTACCAGACAAACGTTCCTACACTGGCTGCAGGTAATACTGCTGTTGCCCATTTCTCTTTTAATTTTATATTAAAGGATGCGGCCGTACCGCCATCATTCAATACAATTAATACTTTTTTCCCGTCAGGCCGGTTAAATGCCGCGCTATACAAACTTCCTGAATTATTACTTGCAATACGAACCGAACCGGCAGGAATAAATTTGGATGCGTGGGCTACGATATACCAGGCTACATTCTTTTCAACAGTTGAACCAGTAATCGTCAATGCCCCTTTGCATTCTGTACAACCACCCGGTGTATGTGGGTTGAATGCCGGGTCATTGGCCAGGTTCCATTCGAGGGCCACGCGGCTCCAGTTACGCATGGAGCCAATGATAACATTTTTTATATGCCATTGCAGGTCACCATTGAAAGTTCCTGTGCCCGATGTCCATTGCTCGGTGAAATAAACGGCTTTATCTGGATAGGCATTATGTACCGTTGTTAAAGCGCTGATATCACCAGCATATAAATGAAAAGCGGAACCATTAACAAATGTGTTAGCCGTGGCATCTCCTAAAATAGTTGTTGCATAATCAGGCCGGTCGCAGTTATGATCGTAGGCGATAATTTTTGTCGCAAGTCCTGCTGTTTGAAAAGCCGGACCCAGGTTATTTTTTATAAAATCCCGTTGTTGTTCCGCTGTCATCAATAAACTGGGTGTATTGTTGGGATTGAGTGGTTCATTTTGTGGTGTGATAGCATCGATCGTAATTCCTTCCACCTGCATCTCCTGTATGTATTTTACAAAATACTTTGCATACACATCATAGTATTGTGTTTGCAGGCTGCCTCCGGTGAAACTGTTATTATCTTTCATCCAGACGGGCGGGCTCCAGGGAGCGGCTATTATTTTTATATTGGGATTAATAGTCAAAATCTCCTTTAACAAGGGAACTAACCCTGTTCCGCCGGCTTTATCCGCTTCTAAATTAAAATTGGCTAGAGGCAAATCCGTTTGACCCGG
>JAOQAL010000686.1 GCA_025963615.1 Chitinophagaceae bacterium
GGAACCTGGAGTCCTGCGACTATCAATACATCAGTAAACGGAACAACGACCTATACATTTACACCGACTGATCCTTGTGCTACGATAGCTACCATGAACATCACTATCAGCACGCAGATCACACCAACATTTACTCAGGTAAGTCCACTCTGTCAAAATGCTATTGCTCCTGTATTGCCGAATACTTCTGATAATGGCTTTGCCGGTGTATGGAGCCCGGCTACGATCAATACATCAGTAAACGGAACAACGACCTATACATTTACACCAACTGATCCATGTGCTACCGTTACAACGATGGATATTGTGATCGGTACCCAGGTGGCACCAGTATTTGCTCAGATTGGACCACTGTGTCTGAACAGTGCAGCACCTGCATTACCTGGCGTGTCCAACAATGGCTTTGCCGGAACCTGGAGCCCTGCAACGATAAATACAGCAACGGTTGGAACCACGACCTATACATTCATACCCACTGATCCTTGTGCTACCATCACAACCATGGATATTGTGATCAGTACACAGATCACAGCCACATTCACGCCTGTTGCACCGGTCTGCTCCGGCGCTGCACTGAGCGCGTTACCAACAACCTCTAATGAAGGTATTAAAGGTGTCTGGTCACCGGCCCTGAACAATACTGCAACAACGACCTATACATTTACTCCTGCTGCAGGACAGTGTGCTGCAACAACAACTCTTAATATAACAGTTTATCCATCGGCCACGAGTACAACAAATATCCCGGTCTGCGCCAATCAGCTTCCGTATACCTGGAATGGCAACTCGTACGCTGCAACCGGAACGTATAAGGTTACACTCACCAGCTCATCAGGTTGCGATTCTATTGCAACGCTGGTATTAACATCAGATCAATCATTACAGGGAATCCGGTATCCGGCAGTTATTGCATCTATTAATGTGCCGACACAATTGTCAATAAGAAATTTAGGTGGCAATTATACTTATGACTGGAATCCACGGTTTGGTCTGGATAATTATTCTATTTATAATCCGGTCTTTAATTATGACAGGCAAAATGAATATACTATTAAGATCACATCGAATACAGGTTGTATTGCAACAGATACATTGCCAGTAAAAATAGTGGATCCGATACCTCTTGAAGAGTCAGGCATTTTTGTACCGAAAGCCTGGTCACCCAATGGAGATGGGCACAATGATAAATTATTCCCAATACCCGTCAATATAAAAGAGCTTAAATACTTCCGTGTCTTTAACCGTTGGGGACAACTAATGTTTGAAACAAATGTGTTAAGAGACGGATGGAATGGTATATTCAAAGGACAACCGCAGGTTTCAGATACTTATACCTGGACTGTTGAAGCTCTCGGCGAAGACGGAAAAACATATAGACGTTCTGGTAATTCAGTTTTACTACGTTAAAAAATTAAGATTATGAAAACAACGAAGTGCCGCATCTTACTTGTCTTCTTACTAATCGTAATGAAGAGCGTAAATGCGCAAGACCCAAGCTTTTCACAGTTCTTTTCTTCGCCTTTAAATATTAATCCTGCTTTGACGGGCAATATCAATGCTGACTGGCGCTTTATATCGAATTTGAAGGATCAATGGATTGGGCCCGCCAGCCCCTATGTTACAGGAACAGTATCGTTTGATTCGAAAATGATGCAAAATAAAATTCCTAATGTCGCCGAAGGGAACTATATGGGCATTGGCAGTATGTTGATGTATGACTATGCTATGAACGGTGTGGTAAAAAGCACGTATGGTTCACTGAATCTATCTTACAATCTTAAACTTTCAGAAACCGAATACTATACGGAAAGACTTGCGATTGGATTTGGCGCGATTTACGGACATCGGAGTATTGATTTCAACAGGGTAGATTTTGAAGAACAGTTTACTGGTTTTGGTTTTAACAAGAATCTTCCAACGGGTGAAACTGCATTGTCTAATATGAAAGGTTATGTATCTGCCAGTGCAGGACTCACTTATAGCGCTACTTCAGAAAAAAGTAATTTCGATTTAGGCGTAGCAGCATTTCACCTCAACAGGCCAAAACAAACATTTTTGAAAGATGATAAACAATTCCTGCCCGTGAGAAAGGTTGTGCATGCAAATTTCGAAACATTTATTAATGAACAGTTGGTGTTTAATACCAATGGTGTTTATCAATTCCAGGCGCAAGCTAAATATTTTTCTGTTGGCTGCGCCTTAGGATATTATCTGGGTGATGAATCAGAAACATTGGTAACGGGTGGATTATGGTATTGGTCAAAAAACGCATTGATCCCATACTTTGGTTTAGCTTATAAAGATTTTCAATTTGGTGTGAGCTATGACATTACAACATCAAAACTTAACCAGGCTGCAAGGAAACCTAATACCTGGGAAATATCATTGATACTCAGGGGAGCAAGAAAAGCAAGCGGTTTTATTCCTTGTCCCTGGAAGTAAATCTTTAAATACAAGGGTTTATATTTCAGGCACTGCCTTTTCTCGAAAGGCCAGGTCATTTCTTCTTTTCGGATCTCTGGAAAATCTTTCTCAATTAACAATCATGGGCTGATTAGAGGCTTACGCTAATTTTAGAGCATACCGGGTTTGTAAGAACAATTCGCGATATTTCGAAAATATAAACAGCATCCATTTTATAGTATTCCTGGGAACAGAATTTGTAAAAATGGTTGTTCATGGTTTTCCGGAAGAATATATATGATGCTGTCGTCATTGGTGCAGGCCCGAATGGACTCAGCGCTGCAATAACTTTACAGAGGGAAGGATTGCAGGTTCTTCTTGTCGAAGCTTCAGCAGTTGCCGGCGGTGGTGCAAGAACCGCTGAACTGACCCTGCCTGGATTCAGGCATGATGTATGTTCCGCCGTACATCCACTTGCCGCTGTCTCTCCATTTTTTGCATCTCTTCCATTGCAGGCGCATGGTCTGGAATTTATTTACCCCCCGATCTCAGTAGTCCATCCGCTGGATGGTAACAGCTCGGTAAGGATAAAAGGTTCAGCCGATGAAACAGCGGAGGGCTTAGGCACGGATGATAAAGCTTATTTGAATTTAGTTCAGCCTGTAATCAGGAACTGGCCACGGATAGCAGAAGAAATTCTGTCCCCCTTGCATTATCCCCGGCACATTTCAGCTATGTTGGATTTTGCTATCAAAGCGATGCATCCTGCCTCCGTTACTGCAGCAAAATTTCACATGAAGTCAACAAAGGCACTATGGGCAGGCATGGCGGCACATTTTATGAGGCCTTTTTCCGGATATTTTACTTCTGCCCCGGGTATTATACTATTGACTGCTGCGCATCTCAAAGGTTGGCCTTTTATTAAAGGCGGTTCAGGATCATTATCACAGGCCTTGCTATCTTATTTTATTTCAATGGGCGGAGAAATAAAAACCAGCTTTTTGGTGGAAAGTATTAAACAACTACCGCCCGCACGGGCTATAGTACTAGATGTGTCACCCACGCAACTATCCCAAATAGCCGGCTCAAGATTTCCGGACAGGTACATAAAAAAACTTGCCCGTTACCGTTATGGAGTAGGGGTGTTTAAGATTGATTGGGCTCTTGACAAGCCGGCCCCTTTTTTATCTCCGGATTGTTCAGAAGCAGGTACAATTCACCTGGGTGGCTCCTATGAGGAAATTGCCCTTGCTGAATTGCAAACCAGCCAGGGTGTGCATACCGGTAATCCATTTGTCATTTATACCCAGCCTTCCATATTTGACCGTTCAAGAACGCCGGATGCAAGACATACTGCCTGGGCTTATTGTCATGTGCCAAACGGTTCTGTTACCGATATGACGACAGCAATTGAAAACCAGGTTGAACGGTTTGCACCAGGTTTCAGGAAACTTATTATCGGACGTCACACCATGAATACCGTTCAGTTGGAAGCCTATAATTCCAATTACAGAGGCGGAGACATTAAAGGAGGGGAAACAGATTTAAAGCAATTATTTTCAAGGCCCGTATCGGCCATTCACCCATACAACACGCCAGCTGGGAATATTTATATATGTTATGCTTCCACACCTACGGGAGCCGGTGTGCACGGCATGTGCGGCTATCATGCAGCAAAAAAAATGCTGAACGATATTTTTAAGAAGGAGATCGGCGGTAAAATTTAATTTTTTTGTAGTTTTTATTTCGTAAATCCAGAGACCGTTACGGCAGTGGCCGGGAGAACACATATAGCGTCATCGATTCAGAGTATTTATCTGGCATAATTATTTAGGCGCATTGCAAAAAAGACCGGTTATGCAAAAAAAATCAAAGAACCAGGACAGACAGAGTTATGAATTTGTCGTTGACAATACGCCTTATCATATTGAGGTAAGCCCATTTATTTTTAATGAAGAAAAAAGATTCATGATAAAGATCAACGATGAAGATACCCATGTATTCGTATGGGATCCGGATGCCTTTCAACTTCGGCCATTGGATGATGAATCTGCCATCTTACCAGACAACCTGGAAAAAGCCATCAGTGATAAATTGGTGAAAATATAAGTAACAGGCATACAAATTCTATTTAAAACATTGTTATTAAATAAATCCAGGATAGGATTACCTGCTGTTTAGAAAATGGCTAAAAATGGGGTACCGCCTCCCAGGTTAAACATTTTATGAAAGAAACAACCTGGCATGAGAATTAGAAAAAGCCAACTGGAAGTTAAACGTTCCCGTATCCCTGGTGCGGGAGAAGGCCTTTTTACAAAAGTGTTTATTCCACGGGGTACAAGAATTTGTGAGTATAAAGGAACAGTTACCAACTGGAAAGATATTAGTCATGAAAACGGCAAAAACCGGTATATCCTGTATGTCAACCGGAACCATGTTATTGATGCCGAACCCCATCCGGAATCAGTAGCCCGGTATGCCAATGACGCCCGTGGGAAGGTGAAAATCAAGGGGCTGAAAAATAACTCGATATACAGGCAAATAGGCTTACGGATATATATAGCCGCATATAAGAATATTCCGGCTGGATCTGAAATCCTGGTAGGTTATGGCAAAGAATACTGGGACACTATCTCGGAAGATCAATAACCTGGTGGTTATTCCTTGTAATCTTTCTTTTTCTTTATGCGCTCTTACCCAATCGTCTCCCCGCACGGTTTTGTCAGGTTTTTGATTACCCTTACAGTCCGGCAAATTCCCTGTTCGATATTTTAAACGTAGATTTATCGAACGGCCAGTTACCGTGTTAATCACGAGGAGATATTCATTGTGTCGTGTCAAAAATAATTTACCTTGTTGGTGACGGTCGAATTTCCCTAAACAATCTAATCATGGCAAAAAGATCAATTGTATTTATTCATGGATTATGGATGCATACCGGATCATGGCAAACCTGGATGAATTTTTTTAATCAGCATGGCTACCAAACGCTGAACCCGCCATGGCCAGGTGATTCGCCTACCGTGGCCGAATGCCGCGCCAATCCGCTGCCGATCGCCAATAGGGGTGTAACGGAGATTGCCGATAGTTACGCAGCTGTCATTGCTACTCTTTCAGCGCCACCCATCGTGATCGGACATTCATTCGGCGGCCTCCTTGCGCAAGTATTGATGGGCCGGGGGATTGCTGCCGCCGGTATCGCCATTGACCCAGCTCCGATAAAGGGTGTTTGGCAATTGCCATTATCCGCGCTTAAAGCTTCGTTGCCGGTTTTGGGCAATCCATTCAACCTTAAAAAAGCCAAGTCTCTTAGTTTTCATCAATTCAGGTATGGTTTTGCCAATGCCATCCCTGAACAGGAGGCCAGAGAACTTTACGAAAAGTGGACTATTCCTGCTCCCTGTCGCCCGCTTTTCCAGGCCGCAACAGCCAGCTTCGCGGGATCAGAAACAGCAGTAAATACGAAAAACACCACAAGAGGACCACTCCTTATCACCGGTGGTGAAAAAGATCATATTGCACCTCCTATACTTGGCAAAGCCTCATTAAAAAAGTATAATTCAACTGTAATAACGGAGTTCAAATTGTTTAAAGACCGGGGGCACTCCCTCATCATTGATCATGGCTGGAGAGAAGTTGCTAATTACTCACTTGAATGGCTTGCCAAGAAGGGGCTCTAATGTATGATGTGTACGAACGCCTCTCTTGCGTTCTTTGCTTCTTTACTTCCTTTGCGTGAAACATGTTCATCTCTTTGCGCTCTTTGCTTCTTTGCATCCTTTGCGTGAAACATGTTCATCTCTTTGCGCTCTTTGTTTCTTTGCGTCCTTTGCGTGAAACATGTTCATCTCTTTGCGTTCTTTGCTTCTTTGCATCCTTTGCGTGAAATATTCCTTTTGAGACAGCCTCCAATTAAAATAATTCCGCAGCGATGTCGGGAAAGTAAAGATTGACTCTTAGCAGTTCATTTCTTTGCGTTCTTTGCTTCTTTGCGCGCTTTGCGTGAAACTTGTTCATCTCTTTGCGTCCTTCGGTATAATTTTTTTATCGGTCTGGTAATGGATAAAAAAATAATGTTAATAACTGACCCTGTAACGGGAAAATGGTTGGAAATAGCCAGGTTAATAGCGGCCTTTATCAATGGGACTATAAGTTTGCAGGAATATACGAAACTGGAGGACTGGCTGGAGGAAGGAGAACTTAACAAACAAGTATTCAGACACCTTACAGACCCCGAAGTGCTGAATCGTCTTCTCCAGGAAAAGTATAATTAACACAGTACGACTGGTTTCTAAAAATTCAAATACGTAAAAAATTATTAACTCATAGATCGTAAAGGAACAAAGAAACGGCTGGCAATTTCCAGGTATGATTTTTATGCCAGCGACGGTTCATTTTTGTTTAACGAAACTGTTTTTAAGTGGAGAAAGAGAAAGCGGCGAGCTATGAGCTACGAGACTTAAGTAAATTACAAGCAATAGGTCTTGAAGCTCGCAGCTCATAGCTCGCAGCTTTTCTTATCCTTATTTATCTCGCAATAAAAAACCGCCCGGGAGACCAAAGCAAATAGATTCATTACGCAAAAAATAACTTATTTTTTATTGAACTATTTTTCAATCCGGTTTCGGAACTTGATGATAAACGATATAAGACCTTGGTAAAAAACAGGGAATAAATCTTTCTTTTCCCAAATCTTCTATTTACCACATTAGATTCAGTGTAGACTTGCTCAGTTGCCGGCATGAGCTGATGAAAAGAAACTTTCAATTGGCAATTACCTCTTTGTTCAACAACTAATAATAGATGGTCGCTTAAAATTATTTCGCTTCGTTCTTTTTCCTCCTTTATTTACCGACCAATACCAACACAAAAAGACTCCGGTTTTACCCGGAGTCCCCGTTGTTTCTCTTTTCCTTACGCTGGTATTACCCAGATCAAGTGATTGGAGTATGTTCTCAGACCCGTTTTATCAAATCACCTCCTGCAAGAAACCACCTGAAGAAAATCACAAAAAAACCGTGCCGGTAAGAACCAGCTGTTCCCAGGAAATAAAACGGAATAATTTCTACAGCCCGGTATTTTTTGTCCTTTTTTTTGCCCGGAATTTCATATACAGGCGTTTTTGACCTGTAGATGTTTTTTTTTGATATACAAGGCTATCAGGAATGTTTATTGTTAGTGTTGTTAAATTAAGAGCGAGGAAGTTCAGAAATATTTTATTTAAAATACCATTTTGGTCAAATGAATGTAAAAACGGAATCTATCCAACAAGCAGGCATTGATACAGTTCGTATACTGGCAGCCGATGCTGTTCAAAAAGCAAATTCCGGTCATCCGGGAACGCCGATGGGTCTTGCACCGCTGGGGCATGTATTATGGACGGAGAGCATGAACTATAATCCGCAAAATCCAGCATGGGCAAACCGTGACCGTTTTATCTTGTCTGCTGGGCATGCCTGTATGTTACAATACAGTTATTTGTACTTAACCGGGTATAATCTCACGTTAGATGATATTAAGCAATTCCGGCAATTACATAGCAAAACTGCGGGACATCCAGAATATAGATTGCTGGATGGTATTGAAGTAACGACGGGGCCATTGGGCCAGGGTTTTGCCAATGGCGTTGGGTTTGCCATTGCGCAAAAATATATAGCTGCCCGGTACAATAAGCCAGGATTCGAACTTTTCAATTATAAAATATATTCGATCTGCAGTGATGGTGACATGATGGAAGGGGTGACATCTGAAGCAGCATCCCTGGCCGGGCATCTTCGGTTAGGCAACCTAATTTATTTGTATGATGATAATCATATTACCATTGAAGGAAATACCGATCTGGCATTTGATGAAGATGTCGCAAAACGTTTCGAAGCTTATGGCTGGCATGTTCAGGTGATTAATGATGGGAATGATATAGATGCTTTGTCTGTTGCCATAAAAAATGCTCAACGTGAAACCAACCGTCCTTCTCTGATTAAGGTTCGTACCCATATCGGGTATGGCAGTCCCAATAAAATTGACTCTGCCAGTGCACATGGTTCTCCCCTGGGAGAGGATGAAGTTAAACTGGTGAAGAAAAATTTTGGTTTTAACATGGACGAATATTTCAGTGTGACCCCGGAAGTTTTAAATTATTATCGGGAAGCCGGCGGAAGAGGAATCAAAAAAGAAGAGGACTGGAACAACTTGTATAAAAGCTATAAAGAAAAATACAAAGAGTTGGCGGTTGAATACGAATTGCTAAGCAATGGCAAATTGCCTGGTGGGTGGCAAGAAAAATTACCGGTCTTTAAACCCGGAAAAGATAAAATAGCGACCCGGAAAGCTTCGGGGGAAGTACTCAATGCAATTGCTGATTACCTGCCTAATTTAATTGGAGGCTCAGCAGATTTATCCCCGTCAACCGATACGGATTTGAAAAAATATAAATCATTTTCTGCTACGAACCCCAGCGGTCGGATTTTTCACTTCGGCATCAGAGAACATACCATGGGGGCCATATTAAATGGAATTGCGCTGAGCAAGTGTATTATTCCCTATGGAGCTACCTTCCTGATATTTTCAGATTACATGAGGCCGCCCATCCGGCTGGCGGCCATTATGAAAATCCGCCCCATATTTATTTACACTCATGATAGTATCGGCCTCGGAGAAGATGGTACTACTCATCAACCGGTAGAACAACTGATTGGGTTACGATCTGTCCCCAATCTAACAGTCATCCGTCCGGCAGATGCCAATGAAACCGTACAGGCATGGCGTGTAGCGCTTGAACATTCCGATGGGCCGGTTGCCTTGATCTTAACCCGCCAGGGACTTCCTGTGATTGATCAGGATAAATATACGAAAGCCGTTGAATTGGAAAAAGGAGCTTATATTCTTTCAGAACCTGAAGAAAATCCGCAAATCATTTTGATCGGAACCGGTTCCGAACTGCAATTATTGATAACGGCACAGCAGAAATTGAAAGAACAAAAAATTGCGGCACGGGTGGTAAGTATGCCTTCATGGGAGTTGTTTGAAAAACAAGACGCGGTATATAAAGAAAAAATTTTTCCAAAAGCTTTAAGAAAACGATTAGCAGTAGAAGCAGGGTCGCCCGCAGGATGGCATAAATATGTAACAGATGAAGGTGATATAGTTGGTATCGATAAATTTGGCGAATCCGCCCCAGGCGAAGAAGTAATGAAAGAATACGGTTTTACGGTGGAAAATGTGGTAAAAAAAGCTATGGCGCTGCTTTAGCAAATCATCACATGTTATACCCAGGGGACAAGGGATGGTTTTATTTCATAAAAAGATAGGCAGGCTGTTGGTATAAAAATTCATTAAAAAGCTTTAATCGAACTTATGACGCAAAATAGAGTTAAGAAAATCGGGAATTTCGATCAAAGTATCTGGCTTGATTTTTTTGATCGTGATATTATGGATTCAGGTAAATTGGAAAACCTGATTCTGCAGGATGGGGTCAGCGGTGTCACCTCCAATCCTTCTATTTTCGAAAAGGCTATTAATAAAAGTTCAGATTATGATGTAGACATTAA
>JAOQAL010000690.1 GCA_025963615.1 Chitinophagaceae bacterium
GTTATCATACAGATCCGTGACCGATACTTCGCCATTTGTATTTTGCTGTTCATTAAAGATACTGATTCTTTGCTCAGTGATCTGCATTCCCATACTTGCATGCAATGGTTTGTTTTGTTGTTTATAGCTTGCTGATTTCTGCCTGCCAATTCCATTGTCAGCAATCGTATAGACAATATAATCCTCATCCAGTTTCGCCGTGATTTTTAACACCAATCCATTATGATCAACGGGTGCCAGTCCGTGCAGGATCGCATTTTCGACATAAGGCTGAATCAGCAAGGGAGGAACGGTATAATCATTATTCAAAAGCGCCGGGTCAATACTGCTTTCATACAAAAATTTATTATTGAACCGCAATTGTTCCAGCTCAATATATAGCTGAAGCGCCTCTATATCTTTTGCAAAAGACACCAGTTCGCTGCGGCTGCTATCCAGTATCATCCGGATCAATAAGGCAAATTTATTCAGGTAGTCACTGGCCTGAATTTTATCATTTTTCATGATGAAATTCTCAATACTGCTCAGGCTGTTGAAGATAAAATGAGGATTCATCTGTGCTCTCAGCACCTGCATTTGCGTTTCCGCAATCTTTTGTTTGAAGGCGGCTTCCTTCCGTTTCTTTTTTAACTGAATAGACCGGTTAATGAAAAATGCAATGGCGATGGTTAGTAACAGTGAAATAATAACTGCCAGCAGCAACCCGTTTTTAATTGCAATCTGGCGGTTTTGTAATAAAGAGAGTTCTTTCAGGTGCCTGTTTTCAATTTCCTTTCTCCGGATCATCCATTCGGCTTCTTTGATGATGACATTGCGTTTGTTATTATCAGAAAACATAGAGTCGGACGCGGAGCGGTAGCTGCGGTAATAAAATAAGGATGAATCTTTATTTCCTGTTTGATCATAAACAGACGACAATTGCTGTGAGGCTTCGGAAATTCCTTTAAGATAGCCGGTCCTTTTCGCGATACTTAGCGCGCTATCCAGTAATATAAATTTTAGTCCCGGTTTTGTATTTTTTAAAAATTCAGACTGCGCCAGGTACACCTCGTATTCATTCCTCAGGTCGCTTTGTAATTTTGCCTGTTCCAGCGCGTTGGTGAAATAATATACCGCTGAGTCCGGGTGATTATTTATCGCCTGCAATTTGCCAAAACCCAGGTAATACTGTGAAAGAATATAACTCTCCCTGTCCTTTAGCGCGAAAGGCATGCCGGTCAGTAAATTTGTTTTTGCATCCTGATATAGCTTTTCTTCGAGATCGCACTCATACAGCAGCTCGTAATTAATAGCTACTCCCCGCCAGGCTTCCAGTTGTTCGTTGATGCTTATCGCCTCTTTGGTATACTGCCTGCATTTCTCAAAATCCTTTAATGTTTTAAAATTATCGCCGGCATTGTTGAGAGATACCGCTTTTAATCTGGGTGAACCGCATGCTTCAGCAAAGTCAATTGCCTTAAAATAGGCATTGTTGCTGGCCTCATAATTAGCCGAGTTAGAAAGCAGAATACCAAGATTAATTTGTGCCAATGCTTTGCCATAGATGAAATTCAGGCTGTCACTTAATGCAGCTACTTTTTCAAAATAAGCGAAAGATCTTTTTATGTCTTTTTCACTTAACCGGTAACTGATCCGGTGAAGGGTAACAATATGCTGCGAATCAATGTTGGGATGAGCAGTTACCCAATTAATAAGGCTGTCGACATATTTATTCTGGGAAAAAGCATTTAAAGAAAATAAAGTTGCAATCGCCGGTATGATAATTCGTTTTCGCATCGTTGATTTAAAGCTCTGTTTGCAGGAAATCAAAATTTCAATTCCCAACCCAGGCGGAACGGTGTTCTAAAATTTATCGCATGGGCGTCAAGTTAAGAGAAATTCACAGAGGTACAAAAGTAAGCTGGGTAAAGATTTAAAAAGAAAAATGTTATTGCAGTTCTTAGCTTATTTTACAATGTCTGCAAATTCAAGTTTATCAACCAGCTTTAAAATAACCGAAGGTCAATATGACCACCATTCATTTTTAAATCCTCGTTGAGCTTTCGGTTGCTTTTTCCTTTTTGTTTAGCTAAGACATCTTCCTTAACTATGGGCAATTTCTTTCTCTTACTTTTTTTTGTGGAAAAAAAAGTAGTACCGATAGTCACCGGGATCTGCGACAAAAAAAGTCCCGATGGCTATCGGGAAAAACCCTGCCGGCCGGCGGGGATAACAGTGTCCCGAAAAAAATCGGGACAGGCTGTTTTCGGGCTGGTTCCTTGATGGGGTTTCGGTGCTCCTGTGACTTCGACATTGTGTCGCTACTCCCTTGACAGCATACAACAGACTTGTTATTAAAATTACCTTGACGCCAATACGATAGTCACCGGAAATCTGCGACAGAAAAACTTGCTTTCATTGACTGGTCAATTATTTATTCGACATTCGGTTTTCTTATCCCGGGGTCTGGCGTCTGCTTTTTTCTATTTTTAAATTTACTGTAATTTGGCCAAGACCCCGGGCAGACTGTAGATCAACTGACTGAATTGTTGTTAGCTGATAATTTCAAAACCAATGCCCCCCAAGTCCTTTCCCTTCGGGGAAGGATTTAGGATGGGGCTGGAACACAGGGCGGGGGCTGGATCGCTAGTGATTTCAGCGGTTTATCGCTACTCACTGAACAGCACACTGCAAACTGGAAAATTAGCTTGACGCCTATGCGATAGGGATTGGGTTCACAATTTTTTCGTGTTTTTGTAGCCGTTATTTAATAACCATTGCCCTACTTTATCGCGTTGGTCGCCCTGGATAATAATTTCGCTATTTTTTGCCGAGCCACCGGTTCCACAAAAACTTTTAAGCTTTTTTCCCAATTCCCCGAGATCTTCTTCCTTGCCAATAAAGCCTTCAATCAGCGTTACCGCTTTACCCGCCCGGTGTTTTGTATCTAATTTTATCCTTAGCTTTTGGCGGTCAGCCGGCAATGTTTCAAAAATATTATTTTCCCCTTCAAATTTATAGTCCGGATCGGTACTATACACCAACCCGTGTATATCGGACCTGTTTTTTTTACTCATCTACAAATTGTTTACTATAGGCAATTAAATACAAGAAATATATTATCAAATTGTAAAGTTTCAAAATTAATTACTATTTTGTTCCCGAAGCGGTAAGCCAGCTATCGTTCAGCAGAATATCTAAATGTAAGAAGATCCCTCTTTGAAAAACTCCTGAGCGTATAAAATTCATTCGCCATCAAATTTAAAGCCGTCTTTAATTATGAAGTTGACAATTGATTATACCCGTTTATTTAAGAATTCCGGTTATTTCATAGTTTTTTTAGTGATAGTGTCGGCTATTTTTAAACTCTGCCTGCATTTTTTCCCAGGCGCAACTATCATAAAACTCAATACTTTTTTTTATTTAGGCACTGAAAAGAATCTTCCTTCTTTGTTTTCCGCGCTTCAGCTTTGGTTTGCGGCTGCTATTCTTTTCATTCTTTCCGCCGTTAAATTTTCCGCAAAGGATAAATACCGTTTTCATTGGGCCATTTTAGGAATCGTATTTCTCTTTCTGGGCTATGATGAATGGAAATCGATGCATGAGAAATTAAACAATTACCTGCACGATCATTTCCATTTTCACGGCGTTTTTTTCCTGGCATGGGTAATTCCGGCCTGCCTTTTCTTAGTCTTTTTGGGGATTTTTTTCCTGCGTTTCCTTTTCGCCCTGCCCGTTAAAACAAGAAGGCGCATTATCATTGCCGCAGGTATTTTTCTAGGTGGGGCTGTAGGCCTGGAAATGCTGGAATCCATTTTTGTTGAAAAAAATGGTGGCGATATTGGAATTCCGGTTGTAGCCATGATTCACCTGGAAGAATTTATGGAGATGTTTGGGATAACCTATTTTATCTATGCACTCTTTGAATTCATGTTCGAAGTGGGCGCACGGGAAACAAAGTTTGAATTGATTATAAAATCGTCAGATAACGTTGTTGTTCCTGACCATAAAGCCGACTTGATTATTCGCAGCGTAAAACATTTGACATTTTACGGAAAGGCGGTAGATAAAAAATAGTTTTATTTATCCTGCCACTGCTTTCAGGCTGAGGTCTAAGCTTTTTGCCTGGTGTATCAATGCGCCGATACTAACGTAGTCAACGCCGGTTTTTGCGTATTCTTCAATATTGTCCATATTAATTCCACCGCTGGCTTCTGTTTCAAAACGGGCAGGAGCCTCTTCATTTTTAATAATAGCGAGTGCTTCTTTTATTTGTTCCGGCTTAAAATTGTCAAGCATAATGCGGAATACTTTTCCTTTACCAACAGCAATGACTTTTCTTACATCCGCGATAGTCCGGGTCTCTACTTCGATCTTCAAACCGGGTTTTTGAGTTTGTGTATAATCATAAGCCCTTTCGATAGCCTTTTCAATGCCGCCGCAAAAATCAATATGGTTATCTTTCAGCATGATCATATCATACAAGCCAAATCGATGATTATGGCCTCCACCAATACGAACAGCTTCTTTCTCAAGCAACCGGAAATTCGGTGTTGTTTTCCGGGTATCTAAAATTTTAGTTTGCCAGGCTTTTATTTTATCGGCATATTGCGCCGTTAATGTGGCGATGCCGCTCATCCGTTGCATACAGTTCAACACTAATCTTTCACATTGCAGTATGCTATGAACGGAAGCTTTCACTTCAAAGGCTGTTTCCCCATATTTCATCCATTCGCCATCATTTTTCAAAACAGTAAACAAACATTCCGGCTCTTTATATTTGAAAATTTCTTCTGCTACAGCTACCCCTGCCAGCATACCATCCTGCTTAATTTTTAAGACTGCTGTTCCCTTTGCATCCGCTGGTATGCAGGAAAGGGTGGAATGATCTCCATCTCCCACATCTTCTTTTAATGCTTCATGGACCAGGTAATGCAATTGTTCTTTAAAATTCATAACCACAAAAATAAAAAAGCCTTCCCAACATTAAACAATGGGAAGGCTTGAATATTATTTAATAAAATTTATTCTACTGATTGAAAACGGATTTCTTTCATGATCTGTCTATTCCCTTTAACTTTCATAAAAATGTTAGTGCGGTAATTACCATTTTTTGTGACTAATGTGCCAACGCAGAATTGGCCGCTCGGACCATCGCCTTTATGTTTTAAATCGAAGCTTTTTACCCCACTGTTACTAAAAAAATCCTTAAGTACCAGGCCAGCCTGGGCCTTGCTGTAATTATCGCTTTTATCAGGCAATGTAATTTCTACATTATCCTCAATATACCTGGATAGCTCGGATACATTACCTGATTTTAAAGCACCGATAACTTCATCAAT
>JAOQAL010000706.1 GCA_025963615.1 Chitinophagaceae bacterium
AAAATGTGACCGGGTACTATGGAGTAGGATCCGCTCTCCGGCAAATGGAAAAAGATGGCAGGTTTTCGGAATTAAAAAGCCTGTACAAGGAATCGCTATTCTTTAAAACCCTGCTGGATAATTGCGAAATGGCGATGATGAAATCGTTCTTTCCGCTGACTGCATTCCTGAACGAACATCCTCAATATGGTGAAATATGGCAAATGATTTATAAAGAATACGAATTAACACGTCAGTATCTAAGCCGCTTGTCCGGAAGAACTGAGTTGATGGCCGATTATCCCGTAGAACAACTTTCCATTCAGATGCGGGAGCGGATCGTATTACCCCTTGTTACGATTCAGCAATACGCTATAACCAAAGTCCGCAACCTGGATGAAGCACTTATACAGACTGCCGTAAAAGGTATGTATGAAACATTGGTCATGCGTTGCTCTTTCGGTATAATCAATGCAGGTAGAAATTCGGCTTAAGGGCTAGGTGCTAGCATCCAGCATCTAAAAATAGAGGCGCCTCATGGATATGAAGCGCCTTAACGATTGCTTGACCTACAAAAAAATCAAAAAAACTTTTTTTTGCAGTTAGTTTTGGTTGTTATTTATAGTTTTTCATTGTGCTGGCTTATGTCCAGTCCAATTTCTTCTTCTTCCGGTGTTACTCTTATGGGATGAATAATATCCACTATTTTAAAAACTACAAATCCCATTACGATTGAAAACACGACAACAATGAAACATCCCAATAACTGATGCAGGAAGAAATCAGTTCCCCCATACATTAGTCCGTCATTGCCAGCCGCATTTATTTTTTTGTTGGCGAAAACACCGGTGCATATCATACCGACGATACCGCCGATACCATGACAGGGAAATACATCCAGCGTATCATCAATAGTTGTTTTCCCTTTCCAGTAAACCGCAAGGTTCGAGATGATAGCGGCTATAAATCCTATAAAACAGCTTTGTGGCAATCCTACAAATCCTGCTGCAGGCGTAATAGCGACAAGACCTACTACGGCGCCAATACAGAATCCTAATGCCGAAGGCTTTCTTCCCCGGATTGAATCGAAAAATATCCAGGATAACCCCGCGGCAGCAGAAGCCGTATTAGTATTAGCAAAGGCGTTTACAGCGAGGCTGTTGGCCGCTAACGCAGAACCGGCGTTAAATCCAAACCAACCAAACCATAGTAAACCCGTACCCAGCAGAACATAAGGAATTCTTGCTGGTTTTACTTCTTCGTGCGCTATATGAACTTTTCGCCTTTTAAGCATGATCGCTCCTGCCAAAGCCGCACAGCCTGCAGAAATGTGGACAACCGTTCCACCTGCAAAATCCAGCACACCCATTTTAAACAACATTCCGTCCGGATGCCAGGTCCAGTGCGCTATGGGAGCGTAGATCAGCAGGCTGAATAATACCATGAACAATACATACGATGTAAACCGGATACGCTCGGCCGTGGCGCCAACCACCAGGGCAGGTGTAATAATTGCAAACTTCATTTGGAATAATGCAAATAACAATAGGGGAATCGTGGGTGCCAGGCTCCAGGGTTCATGCCCATTTATACCTTTCATCATAAAAAATTCCCTGGGATCACCGATAAATCCATGAATAGATTTTCCAAATGCGAGACTGAATCCTACAACGACCCATAATACGCTGATAAGGCCTGTAGCAATAAAACTCTGCATCATCGTGGAGATGACATTTTTTTTGCCGACCATGCCGCCGTAAAAAAAAGCCAGTCCTGGTGTCATTAACAACACCAGGGCAGACGATATCAGCATCCAGGATATATCGGCCCAATTATAAACTTTTGCTCCGTCGAAATCCACCAATAAAGGCACAAATATTCCAAGGATGGAAACAAATGCCAATACAAGAAATGGAACTGAACTACTAATCTTGTTCATAACGTTTTTTTTACAATTAATAAATGTGTTGAATTTTTAATGACTTAAATTTTCAACGATTACTCGTTTGTTTTCATTTTGCGCTCTTGTGATTTACAAAGGGTAATCAGGAGATAGTTGTTTGACGGAAGGTCTAATAACATATAGTCAGACCAGAACGGTCAGACTATATGTTATTGGATTGTATCGTGAAAAATCAAACAAGCTCCAACATTTAAAAATGATACGTAGCAGCCAGTATAAATGAACCGGTACTCTTACTGGTTGGGGCATCTGTATCGGAATTCTTGTAGAAAAGCGGGTCCTTGGCGCTGTCGAGTCTGAACTCAGGAATAATGGTAAGATTGTCTATCCTGAAATTGGCTGACAGCGTTGCATCGAATAAACTGGTACCAAAGCCCGCAACTCCCTTTTTGTCATCAAAATATTCGCCGCGCAAGGTCAAACCAAATAAAGAAGTTGGATCTACATTTAAATAAAGAGCGGAACCCCACCATGAATTGGTGCTTCCACTACTCGGTTTTACCGATTTAACGGTACCATTATAGCCAATACTGAATTTGTCACTGACAGCTCCTGTTATTACCAGGTCGACCTGGTTAATGGTATTGTCGCCGGAAAAATCTTTGCCGCCAACATAATTTAAAAATCCTTTTAGTTTACCATTCTTGGAACCGCCACTAAATTGTGCGATAAAATTTTTGCTGCCGAAAGAAGCGCTGGTATAATCGGTTGGGTTGGCAACGCCGACCATTAGACCAAACGTGCTGCTTAGAGCGATATCCGCTTTAAGTCCGGTGTGGGAAAAGGGGCCATAAGAAAACATATAGTCCATACTGTAATTCCGGTTCAGGTAAGCATCTAATACTTCATAACCTACATGAGTACCCCATTTACCTAAAGTAAACTTGATCTTTCCAGAGGGAGCAAAAGTTACAAAGGCTTGCTTTACAGCAGCCAATGAACCACTTTCATTATAAGAAAACTCAGCTGCGCGGGTTCCAAAACCGAGGTCAACCGTAGCACCCACTTTACCAATACTTCCATCAAGCTTTACAGAGGCCATGCCCAATTCAAATGAATTTTGGGAATTGGTGAAACTGGTATAATTGTTCTTCCGTAGCGAATCCTTTGCATTAGCAAAATTGTAACGATAATACGCATCTAGTGAACCAGAAATGTTGAGTGTTGCTTTCTTCGTCGAATCCTGTGAGAATAGTACTGAAACGGGCGCCACCGCGATAGCGGCAATTGTCATAAATTTTCTTAACATTGCAGTTGATTTTAAGTGTTAATGAAAGGGTACTGTTTTAAACCTTGCCAGAGGTATATTAAAACGGTACCTTTTCTTTTTAGTTTTTGCTTTTACCACGTCCGCTTATAAAGCAGCTTCTTCTTCTTTTATTTTTCCATTATTATGAACTAACAAAGTTCCTTGTGAATATTTTTCGTTGTGCTGAGAAGCATCAAGTCCCATTTCTTCATCTTCTTTGCTAACACGAATTGGCTGAATGAAATTGATTAGTTTGAAAATCAGGAAGGACACAGTGAAACTATATCCCACTGCAATCGCCATCGCTTTTACCTGGATAAAGAAAAAAGAGGCGTTTCCATAAAACAAACCGTCATTACCGGCAGCGTTTACTGCTTTAGTGGCAAACAAGCCTGTCATCAACATACCCACCATGCCACCGATACCATGACAAGGGAATACATCCAGGGTATCATCCAATGTAGATTTCTGTTTGTAGTATACTGCCACATTTGAAATAATAGCAGCAATTACACCGATAAAGATACTTTGTGGAATAGCTACAAAACCTGCCGCGGGTGTAATAGCGACCAGGCCAACAACGGCTCCCACACAAAACCCGATCACTGAAGGTTTTTTGCCACGCAACACATCAAAAAACATCCAGCTCAAACCTGCAGACGCAGCTGCCGTATTAGTCGTAGCAAATGCTGAAACCGAAAGGGCATTGGCACCTAATGCAGAACCCGCATTAAATCCAAACCAGCCAAACCACAGCAAACCGGTTCCAATCAAAACATAAGGAATATTGGCAGGAGGAATTTCCTGATGTTCCATATGTACTTTTCTGCGTTTTAAAACCAAGGCTCCAGCCAAAGCCGCACAACCCGCAGAAATATGCACTACTGTACCACCGGCGAAATCCAACGCTCCCATTTTAAAAAGAAATCCATCGGGATGCCAGCTCCAATGAGCCAATGGGGCATATACAAATACACTGAAAAGAACAGTAAATAAAATATAAGATGTAAAACGGATTCTTTCCGCAACGGCTCCTACTACAAGGCCCGGAGTGATCACAGCAAACATTAGCTGGAATAAAGAGAACAGTGTTTTAGGAATAGTGGGCGCCAGACTCCAGGGCTCACCTGAATTTACCCCTTTGAAAAACATATGTGTCATGGGGTTACCGATAAAGCCCCCAATGGAAGTGCCAAAACAAAGGCTATAACCTACAAACACCCAAAGGACACTCACCACGCCGGCTGCCACGACGCTTTTCATCATCGTTGAAATTACATTTTTGCGATGCACCATACCACCATAAAAGAAGGCAAGCCCTGGAGTCATAAGAAACACAAGAGCTGTTGCAACTATTATCCAGGCAATATCAGCCTGGCTGTATTTGCTGGCATCAGCAAAATCGGCAACTGGTTTAACAAAAAGAGCAACTACAGCTACTGCTACAAGCACCAGGAAGGGCGCCAGCTGTTTAAATGTTAGTTTGGGCATTTGATGAGTTTTTAAATTATAAAAAATAATAATCTTTATCTCCTAGACGAAAATATATAATTTTCATATAACTCTATCATTAATTATTCACATATTATATTTTATAATATATAGATTATTTTTATCTAAAATATTAAGCTTTAAATAGATAATTTCAAATTCTTTATTTGGTGAAAACAAAAAAAGTCGCAAAAAAGCGACTTTTTCAACGAGGACCAGAAAAATTTTATATTGTAAGCAAAAGATTTTCATCCCTGCTTTCCAAAATAGACTTGCCGTCCATTAAAAACTCATCAACTTTCCGGGCGCATTCCCGACCTTCACTGATAGCCCATACTACAAGTGACTGGCCCCTTCGCATATCTCCCGCAACAAAGACTTTCTGAAGATTTGTCTTGTAAGATTTTTCCGATGCCCTCACATTTCCTCTTTCATCAATTTCCACATCCATCTCTTTAATCAAGCCCTCATGCTCGGGATGCGCAAAACCCATAGCCAGCAGTGCCAGTTCGCAGGGTATTTCTCTCTCACTACCCTGCCGTTCAATAAATTGAGCAGGTTTCCCCTCTTCAGTGATTTTCCATTCGAGATCCACAATTTTCAGCGCTTTCAGGTTTCCTTTCCCATCTCCAATAAACTCCTTGGTAGCTACAGCCCATTTTCTATCGGCACCTTCTTCATGTGAAGATGAAGTTTTTAAAACCATTGGATACGTAGGCCAGGGCATAAATTGTGTACGGTCGCCCGGGGGTTTTGGCAGCAACTCAAACTGGGTTACCGACGTGGCTTTGTGACGATTGGAAGTCCCGACACAGTCCGACCCTGTATCTCCACCTCCTATCACAACTACATTTTTGCCGCTGGCTAAAATATCTTCAGAAAAAATATTGCTCTCAATTTGAGCATTGGCAAATGGATCTTTTCCAGCATTCCGTTTATTTTGTTGTTTTAAAAACTGCATGGCAAAATAAACACCTTTTAATTCCCGGCCGGGTATATCAAGATTTCGTGGAACTGTTGATCCTCCTGCCAGGATAATGGCATGGTATTCCCTAAGCAAATCATTTACACTTACATTGACTCCTACGTTGGCATTACATTTAAAAACAATACCCTCTTCTTCCATTAATTTCACCCTTCGCTGTACTACCCATTTTTCCAATTTAAAATCAGGAATACCATACTGCAATAATCCGCCCGGCAAGTCATCTC
>JAOQAL010000737.1 GCA_025963615.1 Chitinophagaceae bacterium
TTAATGCTTCCCTGGACGATGCCAGGAAAACGCCCAAAGCAAGAAAAAGAGTAACCAATGGTATACCCCAGGTCAATGCTTCCCACTGCTTTTGAAGTCCAGCCAGGTAAATATACAAGCTGATTAAAGCCGATAAGAGGATAATGAGGAAGACAATATTCACAACAAAAAGGGCCAGCTTATTTCGTAACAGCCACTTTTTACAGCACCACCTTCCGGCATAGGTGGTGCCAAGGAAAAAAAAACATACGATGGTGGCTCTTGGCAATACTTCTGAAGGATTCTTGTTTGCCAAAACAGGAACAAAAAAGAAGAAAATAAAAACAAAGCAGAACAATAGATGCGCAGCCAACCTGGACTGAAAAATCTTTTTTATTAGCTGCTGCAATGTTTCCATGACTACAAATATCAGTAATGAAGTTTATGTCTTAAAAAATGAGGGCAGAAGGGATGAAAAGGGTGATGAAACAGAAAAAAAAGCTGATCAAATCTTAGACATAGGATTCCGGGCTTCTGCCATTATTTTATGCGGATTCGGCAAAATTATTTCAGGGACCGTCTGGTTTCATCAAAATTTGTGAATGATAGCAAAGAGATCAAGAAAAGGAGGCGGCGGAGAAGGAAGGACAAATTACTTAAGCGTGCATTTTCAAATAACGATTCAATCATTGCTGGAGAAGATCCAAAATTATCCAGGAATGGCCTTGTGTGCTGATTTTTAAGAAAAAAACTGAATGACGAAAAAAATTTATATGTTTGTGTTCTATATATATAGTACACTATAACACTAAAGGGCTATTTAATTCTTTAATTTACAGGAAATGCAATTATTAATAAACGGGTTATCAAAAACCTATTCTAACGGGGTTCAGGCAATTAAAAATGTTTCGTTGACATTGAATGAGGGTATGTTTGGTTTGCTCGGGCCCAATGGGGCCGGTAAATCCTCTTTAATGAGAACGATCGCCACGTTACAGGAAGCCGATGAAGGCTCGATTTATCTTGACCATATCGATGTGTTAAAGGAGAAAACAGCCGTCCGCCAGTTGTTGGGTTATCTTCCGCAGGAATTTGGCGTATACCCAAAAATTTCCGCTGAACAGATGCTGGATCATATTGCCCAATTAAAAGGGATCAGTAGTAAAGGTGAAAGAAAAGAGCTGGTAGGTTATTTGCTTGATAAGGTGAATTTATATAAAGACAAAAGAAAAAACCTGGGTGGCTATTCCGGTGGTATGAAACAACGCTTTGGAATTGCCCAGGCATTAATGGGAAAACCAAGATTGATTATAGTGGACGAACCGACAGCCGGGCTTGATCCCGCTGAACGTAACCGTTTTTATAATCTGCTAAGTGAGATCGGGGAAAATACCATTGTTATATTATCCACTCATATCGTAGAAGATGTAAGCACCCTCTGTTCAAGGTTCGCCATCATCTGCCAGGGAGAAGTATTATTTGCCGGAAGCCCTGATGAAGCCATCAATCAATTAGACAGGAAAATTTTCAGTAAAGTCATTCCCAAAAACGATATACTGAAATACCGTCAAAATTATAATGTGATTTCAGCACAATTAAAGGCGGGGGAATTATTGATCAGGATACTGTCGGAATTTGATCCTCTTGATGGATTTACATCAACAGTTCCCAATCTTGAAGATGTTTATTTCACGCATATCGGTTCGAAAGTTGATATCAATACGGTATAATTCTGAACTGCTTCAATCTTTACAACCACATCAAATTGTATTTATGTTTCGCCAGCTATTTTTCTTCGAGTTTAAATACCGCCTCCAAAGGCCCGGTCTATATATTTATTTTCTCGCCTGCTTTAGTATTGCCTTTCTCAATTTTGGATTTGGCGCGCTGCCGCTTGACGAAAAGCAGTATATCAATTCCCCCGCTTCTCTTGCCTTTTATGTTTCCATGATGAGCATGGTGATCATGCTTGCAAGCTCGGCCATCATGGGAGTTCCTCTTTACAGGGATATAGAATATAATACCAAGGAATATTATTTGTCGCTTCCCATTACAAAAGCCGGCTATTTCTGGGGCCGGTATTTCGCTTCCCTCCTGCTGGTAATCATGTTGGCCGTGGGTCTCCTGTTGGGCGCCTGGCTTGGAACCCTCGCAGGCCCTGCTTTAGGTTGGCAGGACGCCAGTCGTTTTGGTCCAAACAGGTTTATTTACTACTTACATCCGTTTCTTACATTAGCCTTACCGAATTTATTTTTTACTTCCTCCTTATTTTTTGGATTGGTAGCGATTCTCCGAAATGTAAAAGTTATTTATAGTAGCGGGATCATTCTGTTACTCGGGTATCTTATCGCCAATTTTTTTATTGGCTCGTCTTCCAGTCCCTATGTAATATATCTTTCTGATCCGTTTGCTATCAACGGTGTCAAATTCATTAACCAGGGTTTAACAACAGCAGAGAAAAACACCCTTTTGTTGCCTGTTGACAGATTGCTATTGGTTAACCGTATTCTCTGGACAGGGCTGGGCGTTATCATTTTGCTGTTTACCTGGTTCCGTTTCAGTTTTGAAAGATTCTTTAGCCCCGAAAGAGAAAAGAAAAAAGTAAATCAGGACGGCAGAAAACTGTTTTCCCTTCCTCCGCTACAGGTAGATTTCAAGAAAAGGTATAACCGGCCAGTATTGTTTACCCTCACCAGGATTGAAGTTTTAAATATTATGCGGGATAATTATTTCTGGATCATTATCGGCGCTGGCAGTATTTTTCTTGGCATCATCTTCTCCCATGGCTTTGGCAATTTCGGTGTACGGGATTATCCAAGAACCAGCATGATTTTATTCATGTTCAATAATAATTTCCTGCTTTTTATTTTCTGCGTCATTATTTTTTATACCGGAGAAGTGATACACCGGGAGCGGGCAACCGGCTATTCATTTATCAACGATGCATTGCCCCCACCGGTCTGGATATTGAATCTTGCAAAAATTTTGAGCATCTTCCTTCTTTCAGTTTTTCTTACAGCACTTCCTATGCTGATAGGTTTGATAGCACAAGTATCCCGCGGATATTATCTGTTCAATTTCCCAGTTTATTTTAAGGTACTCTTAGGGGCCGTCCTTCCCAAATTGGTGGAGATGACTATGCTATCATTTGTTTTGCATATCTGCATTCGGAATAAATTTGCGGCGATCGGTGTGGGCATTGCTTATATGGTTTTATGCCTCCTGGCAATCGATTCAGGATATATGAATTACCGGCTACTGCTTTTTTCATATGGACCTTTCTACGCGATATCGGACTTTGATAATATCGGGCACATGGCAAAACCAATTACCTGGTTCAATGTTCACTGGCTATTAACCGGTGGACTATTATTGATGATTGGTTACCTGTTTTACATCAGGGGAAGCATTACTTCAATTAAAGAAAGACTACAACTGGCCAGGGAGCGTTTCCGGGGGCATGCCGTTTTGTTAACCGGCTTCTTAGTGGTTGCCTTTGTCCTGACGGCGGGATTTAACTATTATAATGTCAGCTACCTGAACCATTATTATACTGACTACGAAGAGACAATGCATAAAGTGGCCATAGAGAAAACATTAAAACATTATGAGGATATGCCCTTGCCGAAAGTAACGGATATAAAAATGTATGCGGATATTTTTCCGGAAAAACAAATGGCACGCTTCAAATCATTTGTCACCATAGTAAATAAAACTTCCGTACCTATTAAAGAGTTATTGGTTGATGGCGATAATGTAGCGGAATATTCCATAAGACATAATAACGAGTTCCTTTCTTATACCTGTCCTTTATTTTTTCCGAGGGGAAAGTTTAATTTATTTGGACCGGAAAAGGATAGTTCCGGATACCGGTTATATCAATTGAGCCGGACGCTGGCACCCGGAGATGAGGCAGTACTCGAGATAAATTCATCGCGGTTTTTTACTGGTTTC
The DNA here is from genome assembly GCA_025963615.1 of Chitinophagaceae bacterium. GTDB lineage: Bacteria > Bacteroidota > Bacteroidia > Chitinophagales > Chitinophagaceae > JAFDYH01. The sequence goes on from JAOQAL010000737.1 coordinate 3,934, forward strand.
ACCAACGATTTATATGGAGCAAATTTTTTGCACAATGGCACCGCTATGGGCGTGGGTTTGCCGGGACTGGGTTATGACGATGATGAAGAATTAAGAAATGAAGAAGATCGTAAAAAATATGGACTTCCCAGGAGAGAAGATGAATTTCCGAATGAGAAAGAAGGGGAAGGAACAAATATTCTTTTAAAAGGGAAAGAACACGGGTTATTAAAATTTGAGTTAACCGTGAGTACTTCTGCCGACCAGACTGCTATCGGACCGGGCAACCTTGAAAAACAGTGGCAGGAAAATGGCCGGAATTATTTCAGGTATGCATGTAATGCACCGGGCATTTATACGGATCAGGGCATTCTTTCAGCAAGGTATACCCATTTACATGACAGCATATCAGTTGACAGTAACCGTTATGTTGCCATCGATCTGTATTTTCATCCAACGCACAATAAAAACTTACAGCGGTTTGTTGCCGCATATAAAGATGGCTTATCCTATTATTCAAAAGCGTTCGGGCCTTATTCATTTAAACAGGTGCGACTGGTGGAATCATCCGTATATGCGACGGGAACCAGTTCGATGGCCGCCACAGATATTTATGCAGAACGTTATGGATGGAATGCTGATTTTCAAAACCCGGATCAGTTGGATTATTGTTATTATACTACTGCAAAACAATTGGCGAAGCAATGGTGGGGTAACCAGGTGGC
>JAOQAL010000741.1 GCA_025963615.1 Chitinophagaceae bacterium
TAGTGGAAAGTGAATACATCCATGCCAGCAATCCGGAAGAAGCAGCTGAACTGTATGATCCTGCAAACGATAAGATCTACAGGCATCCAGGTTTTTATGATTTACCAGATGAAGTGAAACACATGTAGGCCCATTAGAAAATGACTAACAACGAACAATCAGAGGAATCTTCAGGACTTCCTCCTTCAAAGGAATTAACGGAGGCCTATCTCCTTCATTTAGCCGACAATGCCCTGATTCTCGGTCAGCGCAATGCAGAGTGGTGTGGCCATGGCCCGGTATTGGAACAAGACATTGCTATAACAAATATTTCGTTGGATTTAATCGGGCAGGCAAGAAATTTTTATCAATATGCTGCCTTGTTAATCGGCGATGGATGTGATGAAGATAAACTCGCTTATCTAAGAAGCGAAAGAGAATTTAAAAATTGCCTGTTAGTTGAATTACCCCGTGGTGATTGGGCTCAAACAATTCTTCGGCAATTCCTTTTCAGCGCTTATCAATACCTGTTATATACCGAACTGCAAAAAACTGAGCCTGGCCAAGCCAGGTTCCGCGACGAACAACTCGCCGCTATTGCTGCCAAAGCATTAAAAGAAGTAAGCTATCATTTGAGATGGAGCAGCGAATGGGTTATCCGCCTGGGCGATGGAACAGAAGAAAGTCATACAAGAATACAAAATGCAGTAAACGAATTGTGGCCCTATACCGGGGAGCTGTTCAATCCGGCTTACTATGAAAAAGGAACTGCAGGGACTTCAATCGGAATAGATCCGTCTTTATTAAAAAAACCCTGGGAAGAAAAAGTGAATAATGTTTTTGCGGAAGCTGCTATTGTTAATCCTAATGGTCAATGGATGCAAACAGGGGGCAAAGAGGGAAAACATACTGAACATCTTGGTTATATCCTTGCAGAAATGCAATACATGCAACGAGCCTACCCGGATAGTAAATGGTAGTTAAATAGATATTATGAAGGAAAGAATTTATCCGGTTCAGATTTTTCTTACAATCATAGGCATACTGGTAATATTCTTTCTTCCCCATTTCGGTTTTGGTCCGGTTCCTTTCTTCTATGTGTTACCGGTATTGTTGATAGTCCGGCTATTACTAAAAGCAACGAGGAGGAGTTTCTCAGATCTTGGATTCAGCTTTAAACGTTTTGAATAGAGAGCGGTATTAATTGGTGCTGTGGCGGCCGTTTTGCTCTTCGTATTTCTCCAGTATATTTTCTTTCCCTTATTAAACAAGCTCGTTGTGTTGGAAAAAGCGAACCTGGATGATTTTAAAAATATCCGCCATAATTTCTCCATGTACCTTTTTGTGATAATCATGGGTTGGCTGGTGGGCGGAATTTATGAAGAACTGGTCTTTCATGGATTCATATTTAAAGGAATAGAAAAGATAATCACTGGCCGCACCGGATTTATTATCAGTTTCGTTCTGACGAATTTAATTTTTGGTCTCTATCATGTTCAATTAGGGGCATCAGGGATCATTAATGCTTTTGCAGCAGGCTGCGCTTATCATGCCCTGGCAATAAAATTTCAACGAAATTTGTGGTTTGCGGTTTTCTTCCATGGATTTTTTGACACGATCGCTTTAAGCTATATATACCTTGGTTATTGGTAAAGAAAAAATATGGTCCCTGCTTGCAACGGTTACCGATCCTGAAGTACCCGTACTTTCTGTTATTGACCTGGGAATTGTCCGGGAAATAAATATAAACGGCGGCACAACGGAAATTGTAATTACTCCCACGTATTCCGGCTGCCCGGCTATGGATGCAATCAGCATGAATATAAAATTGGTCTTGCTTGAACATGGATATAAGGATATAAAGGTCAGGACAGTTCTTTCTCCGCCATGGACCACCGACTGGATGAGTGAAGAAGGCAAAGAAAAATTGAGGAAATATGGCATTGCCCCACCCAACCCAAAACAACAGGTTTGTGATACCCGGTTATTTGAAGCAGATGAAGCGGTTCAATGCCCTCATTGTAATTCCTACCTGACCAAACGGGTCAGTGAATTTGGAAGCACCGCCTGTAAAGCGTTATACACCTGCAATGATTGCAAAGAACCTTTTGATTATTTCAAATGCCATTAACTAATTTGCTTTCCATAAAAGAAAGCAGCAAGGATATGGCGAAATGGTTTCTACTCATTGTTTTTTTTCCTGTTTGTACGCACGCCCAGCTAACACGGTTCAGTTTTACACAGCCCAAAATGGGTTCTTATTTTACCATTACACTGTATGACACGGATAGCCTTCATGCCAGCGAACTGGCGAATGAATGTTACAAGCTGGTAGATTCCCTGAATGAAATTTACAGCGATTATATTCCCGGCAGCGAACTTAATCGCTTATCCGCAACAGCGGGGAAGAAGGAATGGGTAAAGGTTTCAGCGGCATTGCTTGATATTTTAATGGAATCGCAACGTGCATGGAAATTAAGCAAAGGTGCTTTTGACATTACCATCGGTCCGGTGGTGCGCTTATGGCGAAAAGCAAGAAAAGAAAATAAATTCCCCGGCACAGACTCAGTCGCAAGAGTACTAAAAGCTACGGGTTTTCAATATGTCTTGATAGACTCTGCTAATAGCAGAATCCAGCTTACAAAACCACACATGCAACTGGACCTTGGAGGTATCGGGCAGGGATATATGGCACAAAAAGTACACGATCATCTCGCAAAGAATAACATTAAAATGACACTGATTGACGCCAGCGGCGACATCGTCTTGGGTGAATCTCCCCCGGCCAGGGAAGGCTGGAGGATTGCGGTAAATGTTCCGGAATCCAGCGAAGAGCTGTTGGATAGGCAAATTGTTGCCCATAACAAAGCCGTTATTACTTCCGGGGATGTTTATCAATACATTACTCACAATGGCAAAAAATATTCCCATATCATAGATCCGGCAACAGGATACGGTGTTACGAATCAACGGAATGCAACAGTCATTGCAGGGGATGGGATTACTGCCGACTGGCTGGCAACGACCTGTACCATTCTTTCAATAAAAAAGATAAAAAAACTAGCCAGGCAGCTAGATGCAGAATTTCTGATCGGCACCTTGAAAAATGGCAAACTTCACTTTTATAAGAGCAAAAACTTTGACAAAATGAAATAATCCAGTTAATTGTCCATCATCCAGCATCCAGCCTCACACCCCCCACCTCTTTGCATTAATTCTTTCCTTAACTTTCCGGTTCACTTATTTGCCGATGAAGAAATTTCAGTTGTTGATTTCTTTTATAATTTTTACCCTATTCGTCTTTGCCCAGGAAAAAGCTGATACAGGGTTTGCTGCTTATTCGCAACCGGTAGCCGGTACTTCCATACAAATTAAATTGGTCCCCATTGCAAGCGGCAGTTTTTTAATGGGTAGTCCCGCGGGGGAAAAGGCAAGGGATGCAGATGAAGGCCCACAGAAAAAAATAAATATTTCTTCATTCTGGATGGGAGCTTACGAAGTGAGCTATGAAGAATACAACGCTTTTTTTACTGACGAAGCATATGCCCAGAATATAGACGCCGACGCTATAACAAGGCCCAGCCAGCCTTACATTGATTTTACATTAGGCATGGGAAAAACCGGGGGCTTCCCGGCAAACAGTATGCAACAATACGGAGCTTTAATGTATTGCCGTTGGCTCTATAAAAAGACAGGAATATTTTTCAGGTTACCAACAGAAGCAGAATGGGAATATGCCTGTCGCGCAGGATCCACCAAAAAATACTTTTTTGGTGATAATGACCAGGAGCTGGCTAAATATGCATGGTATGCAAAGAACAGTGGCGGAAAATATCATAAGGTCGGCGAATTAAAGCCCAATGCCTGGGGATTATATGATATCCTGGGCAATGTGGGTGAATGGACACTGGATCAGTATAATGACCATTATTTTGATTCGCTCAGCGATAATGAAAAAGATCCCGTAATAAAACCGACAAAACGTTATCCCAGAACTATAAAAGGCGGTACATTTAAAGATGACGCAAAAGAATTGCGGGCGGCTAACCGCTTAATGTCGGATCCGGTATGGAATCGCCGGGATCCACAGATACCCCGGAGTAAATGGTGGAATGCAGATGCACCTTTTATCGGGTTTCGTATCATAAGACCTTATAAGCAGCCAACGGAGGAAGAAGCTCAAACATTTTTTAAACTATATCTCGGTAAATAAATTAAAACAACATGAACCAGGAATCAAAAAACACGCGTCGTGAATTTGTAAAAAATACGGCGATAATAACCGGCGGCAGCTTGGCATTGCCGTTTTTATCAAAAGCCAATTATTTTTCCGGCGCCGATGATGCAATAAAAATTGCCATCATTGGTTGCGGCGGCAGAGGTACCGGCGCTATAACGCAGGCATTAAGTACCAAGCAGAATGTAAAACTGGTTGCCATGGCAGATGCTTTCCGCGACAGGCTGGATGATTGTTATAAAGAATTGACATCCGATGAGGCAGATGCTACCGTTAAAAAACGGGTGGATGTACCGGAAGAAAGAAAGTATACCGGCTTTGATGCTTATAAAAAAGCCATGGCACATGCCGATGTAGTGATATTGACAACTCCTCCCGGTTTCAGACCCATTCACTTTACGGAAGCAGTGAATCAGGGCAAACAAATTTTTATGGAGAAACCGGTGGCAACAGATCCGGCAGGAATCAAGAAAGTGCTGGATGCTGCCGTGATAGCCAAGCAGAAAAAATTAAATGTCGTGGTAGGTCTGCAGCGTCATTACCAGAATTCATATCGTGAATTATATTCAAGAAAAAATCTTATCGGAGATATTACGTCCGCACAGGCCTGGTGGGATAATGATGGCGTATGGGTAAAGCCCCGTCAGGCTAACCAGACAGAAATGGAATACCAGATGCGTAACTGGTATTATTTTGTATGGCTTTGTGGTGATCATATCGTAGAACAACACATCCATAATATTGATGTAATAAACTGGTTTAAGGGTGGTCCTCCGGTAAAGGCGCAGGGCCTGGGGGGAAGACAGGTAAGAAATGGAAAAGACAACGGTGAAATTTACGATCATCATTTTGTAGAGTTTCACTATGCCGATGGCTCCGTACTTAATAGTCAATGCCGCCATATTCCGGGAACCATGAGTAAAGTAGATGAGTTGCTGGTAGGTACGAAGGGAAAAATATTTTGCGATGAAGCCGTAATAAAAGATCATCTGGGAAAAACAATTTACCAGTATGATAAGAAAAAAGAAAACAATCCTTATCAGACAGAACACGATGAACTGTTTGAAGCTATTGCGAAGGGCCAATACAAATTTGCCGATGCTGAAAGAGGCGCCCACAGCACCATGACAGCCATTATGGGAAGAATGGCCACTTATTCAGGCCAGGTTTTGGACTGGGATAAATTATTAAATTCAGGTATCAGCTTTGCACCAACCGAATTTGCATGGGATGCTAAGATGCCATTAAATCCTGATGCGGACGGCAGGTATCCAATAGCGAAGCCCGGCGTAACGAAGTATATTTAGTTTCGGGTTGACATAAAATAAACGAATGTCATCTATTCTTTTTGAAATAAAAGAACAGGTAGCCATCATAACATTAAACCGTCCAGCTAAACTGAATGCGTTTAATGGTGAGATGGCTTTGCTGTTACAAAAAAAACTTGATGCCTGTAAATCTGATGACATCCGTTGTGTTTACATAACCGGAGAAGGCAAGGGATTTAGTGCGGGCCAGGATCTTGCCGAGGTAACCGAAGCCAATGGCCCGGGTTTTAATACCTTACTTTTGAAGCATTAT
>JAOQAL010000757.1 GCA_025963615.1 Chitinophagaceae bacterium
GTAATGAACTTATTCAAAAACGACTACATCTTATTTATCCGGAAAAACACATTTTAGAGGTGAATAAAACAAATGAACTGTACACAGTAAACTTAACTATTAGCAATGGATAAATATACCTGCATCATTATTGAAGACGAGCCCCTTGCGCTGGAAAAAACAAAAGACTTTGTAAACAAAGTTCCCTTCTTAAATTTAAGTGCAACTTTCGACAATGCATTGAATGGGCTGACTTATCTGAATAACAACAAAGAAGATGTACTTTTTTTGGATATCAATATGGATGAGTTATCTGGTATTGAACTTTTGGAGAGTTCTAAAATAAACAGCCAGGTTATCATTACAACGGCCTACCAGGAATATGCTCTAAAGGGTTACGAACTGCAAATAACAGACTATCTGTTAAAGCCATTTACTTTTAATCGCTTTTTGCAAGCTGTAAATAAAGCGCAGGAGAATTTAAGCCAGCGAATTGCAGAAAAACAATTGGATTTTATCTTCGTAAAAACCGAAAATCGCCTCGAAAAAATCATGATCAATGATATCCTGTATATCGAGGGCATGAGAGATTACCTGCGCATTCACACTTCAAACAAGAAAATCATGACTTTGCAGAGCTTTAACGAGCTGGAACAGTTGATACCGGCTCATCTGGTATGCAGAGTGCACAAGTCGTATATGGTGGCGATAAATAAGATAGAATCTATAGAGCGCAGCAGGATTAAAATTGCAGATCAATTAATTCCCGTTTCAGAAACATACAAAGAAGCTTTTCTTCAGCTCATTAACAGCAAGCCATAAACCCCTTAGAATTTGGCAGACTAAAATCACCTATTGGCAGACATACTCCTTGGCTTTGCATAGCTGAATTGCAGGCTCACACTTCCTCATATACTTTCGCTTCAGGTTAATTAATTATAAAAACATAAAGAAATTATCATGAAGCAAAAAGTACAAACAGGACTCATATTGGGTATGATTTTCCTGTCAGCCGCCAGCTTTGGTCAAAGGACAGGGCGGGAATCAAAAGAAAGAAGCGACGGAAAAAAAACTGCAAAAACCTACCTGGATCTGATGGTTAATGTGGTGAGTACAAACTTCAACTACGGCGGCTCTAACAGCGTCCTGGCTGATTATAAGAAATCAGCGAACGGTATTCAGGCTGGGGCATCATTTCAGGCTGGTATTACACCCCGATTTTCACTTGTTTCCGAGCTGTATTTTATAAAGAAAGGAGGCAAATTAAAAGCTAACAGTCCTTTATCTGATAATGAATCAAGCCTGCGTTTAAATACATTGGAATTACCGGTGCTGGCTCGTTTTCATCTTGGTAAATTCTATGTGAATGCCGGGCCATCCCTTGCCTTTAACCTTAGTGGCCGCAATAAAATTGGTGATTTGTCAACTAAACTCTCCTTTACAAACTCAGGCGAAGGCTTTAAGCGTTTCGATGCCGGCATTCAACTGGGTGGGGGCGTTGAGTTTCCATTTAAACAAAGGAGGATTGCGTTGGATATTCGATACTCCTATGGTTTAACCAATATCGCCAACGACAAGGAAATTCATAACAGGGCCGTGATGATCAGTGTGCATTTTTCTAAACCCTGGCGGACAAATCCACTAAGAAGAAATAAAAATTCATAAGATAAAAACACTTTGCTGTTGGTCTCCTATTATTGTGAATTAAAGTATTAGCAGGATAACTTAAAATGTCAGGTTGTAAAAAACGAAGTTTTAAAAGCCTTCCCGAATATTTTACGCTGGCTTATTTAGATTTCACTTATTAACATTAGCGTTTTAAAAAAAAATTATGACAGAAATTAAAAAACTTCGAAAAGAAAGAATCATTTACCGGATTGGTATTATTTTATTAGCCATGTGGTTTGGTGTCAGCGGATGTATGGAGATTACCAAAAATCCAGCGGTTTGGGACAGGACCATACAGATGGGATACCCACCTTACTTTATTACTGCTTTAGGCATTGCAAAGATTATAGGGGTGAATGTTCTATTAATTCCAGGCAAATTGGTTTGGCTAAAAGAATGGGTATTTGCCGCATTTTTCTTCGATGTAATTTTTGCCTTTATATCCGGTTATTCTTTCGCTGGTATTTCCGGGATTATAAAGCCTGTTATCGCTTTATTTTTGATTCTCATCACTTATATAATGTTTCGCAAAATTAATCCCGTCTTGAGCTTGTCATTTAATTAGCAGGCATTCAATACCAAAATGCTTTAAGTTATTTTAAAGAAAGCCCCAGTCTTTAATGGATGGAATGGAGACATGAAATCATTTCTTAAAAATTAAAAAATGAATACAAGCAGTAATACTGATATCGTAACGGGTGTATCAACGGAACGGGTACCGATGAGTTCATTGCGGAAGACAGCGCTAGTTGCAGGCATGCTCTACCTGCTCAGCTTTGTCTCGATCCCGACCCTCGCTCTCTACGGTTCAATACACGATCCGGAGTATATAGTAGGTCCTGGTCCGGACACTGCTGCCATCTTCGGCGGAATCCTTGAAATCATCGTGGCCCTCGCCGGCATCGGCACTGCCGTAACGCTGTACCCGGTAATAAGAAAGCAGAACGAAGGTCTTGCGCTGGGCCTCGTTGCCTCCCGGATCCTGGAAGCCGGTACCATGTTCGTCGGGGTGGCCTTCCTCCTGTCGGTAGTGACCTTGCGGCAGGAAGGAGCTGGTGCCAATGGAGTGGTGGCTGGCCATGTGCTTGTATCCCTTTATGATCGCATCTTCCTGCTTGGACAAAGCTTCCTGCCAGCCTTGAACGACTTGTTGTTGGGCTTCCTGCTTTACCAGTCACGCCTGGTGCCCCGGGTCCTTTCCCTGATTGGAATTATCGGAGCGGTTCCGCTCGTCGCTGGTTACATCGCGGTG
>JAOQAL010000775.1 GCA_025963615.1 Chitinophagaceae bacterium
CCCAGCGAGCTGCGCTCCTTCCCTTCGCTTTGCTCGGGAACTCCTCGCGGAGAGGGGCTAAAACCCTTATCAGAAAAGGCTTGTAACATAATTTAACAATTTTACCCGGACAGTAATGAAAAAAATAATTTACTTCCTGAAGGTTTTTGTTTCGGTCATTTTTCTAGTAAGTGTTGCAGGCTGTGCCGGTAAAAAGGAAAGAAAATCCGTATCCTCATTACCAGAAGAAAACCGCTTCAGAAAAACATTGATAACCGACAACCTGGTATCTCCCGTTCAGTTGAAAGTTGCCGGCACGGGTAAAGTCTATTTAGTTGAAACATCAGGTAACCTGAAAATAATTGATCCCATAACCAAACAGGTTAAATCCGCAGGTACTATCAAAACCTATGATGGCATGGAGTTCGGACTGCTTGGTTTTGCGTTGGATCCTGATTTTATACGTAATGGCTGGATCTACTTTCAATACGGGTTACCTGATAAAAGAAAAGATTCGTGCATTTTCCAGGTTTCAAGATTTACCATTCAGTCTGATTCACTGCTGAATGATTCCGAAAAAAGACTGGTTAAGATACCCTATGTTTATAATTGCTGTCATACGGCCGGCGGTATGAGCTTTGATTCAAAAGGGAATTTGTATTTCAGCACCGGTGATAATACAGATGCGTTTCAAACCGTATACAGTCCATCTGACGAACGGCCCGGTCACGAAATTGCCAATGCGCTGCGTTCCGCCGCTAACTCAATGGATTTGAGAGGAAAAATTTTGCGCATTCATCCCGAGCGGGATGGTTCATACAGCATTCCCAGGGGTAACCTTTTTGAAGATGGGAAAAAAGGAAGACCCGAAATTTATATTATGGGCTGCAGGAATGCCTACCGGATTTTTGCGGATGTAAAAACCGATATACTATATTGGGGAGAAGTAGGTCCCGATGCGGACAAGGATAGTACCAGAGGGCCGAAGGGGTATGACGAGTTCAATATTGCAAATGCCGCGGGATATTATGGGTGGCCATTATTTATCGGGGATAATAAACCATATAAAAAAATAGATTTTGAAACAGCTACTACCGGCGAAACATTTAACCCGGAGAAGCCTGTTAATTACTCAAGACTAAATACCGGCCTGGCTGAATTACCGCCCTCGCACAAAGCGTCTATCTGGTATCCTTACGTTGAATCGCCTGATTTTGCGGGCTTTGGAACGGGTGGCAGAACTGCGATTGGCGGCCCTGTTTATCATTATGATAAGACCCTGGAATCTGCTATAAAACTCCCCGCTCATTTTGATAAATGCTGGTTCATTGCCGACTGGATGCGCAATTGGTTAAAAGCTGTTCACCTTGTTGACGATACAAAAGTTGGAAAGATCGATTCGCTTATGCCCGCGGCTTTTTTTGCCAAACCCATCGATATGGCATTCGGTATTGATGGCGCTTTATACCTGATTGAATATGGTTCCAACTGGGGTGCTAATACAGATTCGAAGCTTGTAAGAATAGAATATATCTCCGGTAACCGCCCACCGGTAGCTGCGATTCATGCCGATTCATTAACTGGCGGAACACCTTTGACAGTTAATTTTTCAGCCCGGCAATCAATGGATCCCGATCAGGATGAATTAAAATATCAATGGCAATTGTCCGGAAAATTGATTTCAGAAAAACAGGACTTCTCTTATACTTTTTCTGAACCGGGTAAATATGATATAAGCCTGACCGTGACTGACGTGGCGGGTGAAAAAAATGGAACCTCGCTTGGCATATATGCAGGCAATGCAAAACCATTTATTGATATCACACTCCCCAATAAATCATTTTATTGGGATAAAGTTCCTTATGCCATACAGGTATCCGATAAAGAAGATGGCGAGTTGAATAATGGCATAGCCCCTGCATCCGTGACAGCCCGGATTTTTAAAATGCCGCACAACAGTTTCCTTACCGACCATGGCAACCTGATCCAGAAAGGGGAATTGCTGATTTCTTCGAGTGATTGTAAATCGTGTCATAGTAATAACCTGGAATCCGTGGGTCCGTCTTTTGAAAAGATTGCGGGAAAATATGCCATTACGGAAAATAATATTTCCCGGCTGGTAATGAAAATTTTAAAAGGAGGCCAGGGCATCTGGGGGGAAAGATCCATGGCGCCACATCCGCAGCTAAGGGCGGAACAGACTGAAGAAATGGTAAAGTATATTTTATCGCTCGCCAGGCCGGTGGACAGTTCAAGCCTCAGTTTAAATGGCACGCTGGATTTTTCCAGGAAGGGTAAAGCTCTTGCCGAACCGGTTTATCTGATCCGCAGTTCGTATACAGATAAAGGTGGTCATAATGCCGGCCAGCTTACTTCATCTACTCAATATTTATTGCGTTATCCAAAACTATATCCGGAGGACTTTGATGACATTTACGAATCGGGCGTCCGTGGTAAGGTATTGTATGGCAGGCATGACTCCTTTGCACGCCTTAAGGACATTGACCTAACCGGCATCCAACAGGCAATAATAAATGCCGGCGGGAAAGGAAGGATTGAACTCCATCTTGATACTCCGGATGGAACTATTATTGGGATTGGCGAAATGAATGATGCTCCCGGAAAAAAAGATATGACTATAACGATGAAAGAAACAAACGGAATCCATCATTTGTATCTTGTAAGAAAAAGTGAGAAAGCCCGGTTTGATGAAAATTCTTTATCGTGGATTTATTTTAGCAATTAGTGAGAGAGAGAAAGCTGCGAGCTGCTAGCTGTGAGCTGCGAGACTGCGGTTAGTTACGGGACTAGGAAAGCTGCAAGCTGCAAGCTATGAGCTGCGAGACTGAAATAAGTTACAGAACTATAGGTCTTGAAGAGAGAAAGCTGCGAGACTGAAGTAAGTTACAGAACTGTAGGTCTTGAAGCTTGCAGCTCGAAGCTCATAGCTCGAAGCTTTAATATCTTTTACTAAATGGTTTTGTTACAGGGAAAAACAAGCTTTAAACGGCATCCGTCCCCGGGTGCGGAAACAATTTCCACTTTCCCTCTGTAGAGTTC
>JAOQAL010000796.1 GCA_025963615.1 Chitinophagaceae bacterium
TATTGAATAAAATTGAAGTATTTAATAATCATTAAAATGAATGATTGGATTTTATACAGCGGTATTTTTGTTATTGAGCGGTGTCCTCATCACCGGAAACAAATCGCGGCGCCTTAGAGTCTGTGAGGCGCTTTAATTTTTTTTATAAATAACACTTGTATTTATTACTTTGCCAGGTTCAACAGTTACCTCTGTAAATGAAATAATATTTCCAAGCCAATCTTTCTCCTTTGTTACTTTAGCAGGCTTATTGTTAACATAAATTGCAGTATAATCTCCCGAAAATTTTGCTCTCCATACAACAGCTTTTTTTCCTTCGTTAGTTAGAGAAGATTGTTTATCGCCGTTATGTTTTACTGAAATGAATGTGTTTAACAGAGGTACATTATTTACTGTTGAAGTTGTCTCTTTATTACCTCTGTACAGCGTACTTACCCGGTTAAAACGTGCATCAGCATCAATACCCAATAATCCTTCCACAAAGCCTTTAATTACGCCAAAAGACACTTCCGGATATTCCCTTCTTTTGGTTGATGGATTAGCAAGATAAAGCATGTAATCATAGGCCTTGTCAGCATATCCGTTTTGATACATGATAAGCGGGAAGTAAGATAAATTTTCTATGTTCCAGTTTTTAGATAAAAGATGCTGTATGGTTTTTTGTTTTCTTGTGCTGTCCTTCAATGCATCAAACCAAAGCAAAAATGTTTCTCCTTCATCCTTGCCAAATTGATTGTTATTAGAATAGTAAGTATGGTAAAGGGAAACTGTATCATCCCACCAATCCGCATCAAGGTGTTGCTGGTATGCTTTTGCTTTTTGTGCATATAGTTCCGCCTTCTTATACTCACCTCTTGTTTGAAGGATAGAGGAATAAGATAGTAATCCGCGATAGATAGCCGCTATTAAATCTACTCCCATTTTAATATTGGGCACTCCCTCTGAATAAGAAGGTAAACCGCGGCACCGGTGAAAAGCGTCCTTGTCATTAAATGGTACCGGTGCATTGGGGTGTGCCGGCCTTGTCAGCAAAGAATCCGGGTATAATACCCAGCTTGCTATATAATCCGTAATGGATTTATTGTGAAAATTTGCAAACAGCTTTCCTTTTATATATTCTTCATCGCCTGTCCACAAATACAATTTCCAGCAGGCATTTAATAAATCAAAGTTTGCATTAAGATTGTACCAGAATTCTTTATCGTTCCGGTAATCTTCGGGTGCAGGTTTCCCCAGCCGGTTCATCTCCCAATATGAACACCAGTCTTTATTGGCGGAAATATTTTTCGCAAAGAGCGTAAACATGTTTTTATTCTCTTTGCTTAAACCTAATATTTCGCCTCCGATACTTTGATGGGAAACATCACGCATACAAAATGCATAACGTGGTGGCAGTGCAGATTCATACCATGGACCTACGGGGTCGCCCGGCTTTCCTTTATAATGAAGGGCCATTTCTTTCGCCCTGCTAAAGGCTGTTTGAAGTGAAGTATCTGATGAGGTAAACTGTATATCTCCCTGCCCATATAAACCGGCAAGCAGGCAACAATTAATAAGTAATACTATTGTCTGTTTCATTGCTAATTTTAGTATTTATAAAAAAAGATTGTGCCATCACCCGCGATTTTTATTTTGCCAGCCCCATGGGTGAAAAAATAATAAATGTCAGTATCATTAACGCAAGTAGTATTACCGAGTAATAATGCCTGTTCTTCCACGGCTGAATATCCACCAGGTTATTTATTTTTTGCTGATAGGGAATTTGCATTGGATATAATTTGCCTATTAAAAGCATTATAACGGAAGTTATGATAAAAAGAATAGCAAGTAGGTGCAGGAAATGAAGATTTAAATCAAACACCAATTGTGTAAATCCAAAACTGATAATAAAAAAAATCAGTCCGATTTTAGCTGCTATGGGCGGAACTCTTTTGGTTACAAAGCCAATTAAAAGGATAGTGAAAATGGGTACGCTAAAGAATCCGCCAACTATTTGCAGGTATGTATAAAAACCTCCTTTCGCGAATATGATAAAAGGTGCAATAAACATGGCTGCTAAACACACAATGATCTCAAATTTCTTTCCTGAGCTTACCAGTTTCTCTTCTGTTACCGGCAGGGATCTCTTTTCAAGCCAGGGCTTATAAAGATTTAGAATAAACAACGTGCTGGAACTATTTAAACCCGCATTGAAAGTTGTCAGGGCAGCACCAAAAATGATAGCAGCTATGTAACCGGCAATAATTGGCGGCGATGCCTCGCTGGCCATTTTAGGAAATACCTCTGCCGTATTTGACATCCTGGTGTACATGTGTACAGCAATGAGTCCCGGGATATTCAACAGCAGCGGGGAAATAATTTTACCTGTACAGGCAACGGCAATTCCCTTCTGGCATTCTGCCAGATTTCTGGAAGCCAATAGCTGCTGTACGATATATTGCTCCGTTCCCCAATAGTAAAGATTTATCAGTAACATGCCGGTAAATATGGTAGAAAAAGGAATAGAATCGGTGCTGGAACCGATACTGTTCAGGTGTTCCGTTTTTAATGATAAAAGAATGTGCAAGCCTTCCTGCATACTGCCGTTGCCGATATATTTTAACCCAAAATAGGGCAGCAAAATCCCTCCGGCAAACATTCCAATCCCCAACACGGTATCTGAAATGGCAATCGCTTTCAACCCTCCTAAAATCGAATACAGGCAACCGATAATACCCATTATCCAAACAAGTATCCAGATCGTGATCCAGTAATCCATTTTATATACTTCTGAAAAATGGAACAATCCATTAAATGCAACAGCGCCACTATACAAAACAGATGGCAGCATATTTACGAGATAGCTTATGAGAAATATGACGGTTACAATTTGTTTTGTATGCTTATCATAACGGGTTTCAAGATAGTCTGGCGTAGTAGCTATCCCTGTACGGAGATAAATGGGCATAAAAAATTCAGAAACGATCAGCATAGCGAATATTGAAGTTATACCCCAGGCCATCACGGTCATATTATTGGCATAGGCCAGTTCGTTTTCGCCGATAAATTGAGCGGCACTGATATTGGTAAAGAACAAGGCGCCTCCTGTTAGCATAAACCCAAGGTTTCTGTTGGCCAGGAAGAGACCTGAAGAAGTATTCAATTTCTCTTTACGGGTTTTATACCATGAAATAACGGCTACCAACCCGGTAAATATGAGGAAGCTTATAATGGTGGCAGCCTTCATACAATTGCTTAGAGAGAATTTCGTCTTATTAAAATGGTTGGAATGATTTCGTGAACCTTTTCGCGGCTCAATACTGCCTGGGCTGCTCTTTTCCCCATCATTTCGAAGCTGGTTGAATAGGTTGTAATTCCATCGCAGACGACTTCTTTCACCGGTTCATCGTTATGGGAAAGAATACCGACATCTTTTCCGGGCTTAAGTTTTTTTAATTTGCAATCTTTCACAATACGCCACAATTCCGGGTTGTCAACGGTAAAATACACTTTACCTTTTTCTATGGAACCCGGTATATATTCCGGCAATATCGTACCCTTTATCTTAAAATTCTTACAGAATTTTTTAAAAGATTTTATTATTTCTACGGGTGTCAATGAATGAGGCATATTAAAAAATACAAATTCATCAAACCTCTTTATTGCCGGTGCAAGTTCCGCAAATGCATGGTAGCTGGAATGTTCGAATTCCTGGGCTATATAATTGAATTCTCCATCCAGTTTTTCATAACGGTCAATCATCAAAAATTTATTGCGTGGTATTATATTCAGCAAGGGTTTTATTCCAGGAACCGGGATCGGCGCAATTACGTACATTCCAAATTTCCCCTTGATCAAATTAATAATTGTTTCAAAGACCTCGATATTACCATGATGAAAGAAGACATCCATCTGAACATTTTCCCCGATCGCTTTTCTGAAGCTTCTATAAAATTGTTCCTGGAAGGAATCAATGGCATACATCAATACCGCAACTTTTAAAGTTTGATCTGTGTTATCGTTCGCAACAAAATAGCCAAGTCTGTTTTTCGATTCTACAATACCACGGCTTATCAACTCCCGGTAACCTTTTACAATCGTTTCTCTTGAAAAACCCAATCCTTTGATAAGGTTATTTACCGAAGGCAATGAATCGCCCTGTGTAATAATTTTTTCATCAATTGCATTAATAAAACCCTGCACAAACTGCTCGTGTTTCGAATACGACGGTAACTCATCGAGCTCCCGTATCCTTTTAAAAATCTCTCTCATATAAAATAGGTGCGGAAAAGCTAATTATGATTAAATCATCTCTGACTTTGCCCTTCAAAATAAACACTTCTTTTGAATTAGCACTTCCTTTTTAAGAAATTATGATTGAATTTGCTTGAAATAGCTAACTAGCCTGATTAAAAAATAGCCCTTGCTATTTTAATTTGCCCATAACATAACGTCCTGCCAGCCGCTACACCGGCACCGTTATAAATATTTATATACGCCAGCACATTATACTTGTCATCTTCTACCACTTTATTATTGAAGTGGATGCTGGTCTGCGAAGAAGGAAGCGATTGAAATAAAGTTGTTTTTTGTTTGCAGGAACTAAAAAATGAAAAGCCGATTAATATCAGCAACACATTAAAACAATTGATTTGTTTACTATTTGTTTTCAAAAGTTAAATTCTCTTTTCTTTCCTGCATTATTATAGATAACAACGGATTGAATATTCGCTGCAACAGTTAATCGCCTGCTGGATTGTGACAAATAAGTATTGCCATAATAAAACTCCTGCCTGCATTTCATTCCATTGCGTGCCGTAACGATAGCATATGCATCATTGGCTTCAATGGCAATAACTTTTTGCAGCGCTTCATCCAGGTGATAGACATGGAGGCTATCTGCATTGCTGCCCACCAAAAACAGGGAAGAGCCATTGGCATTTATCAACTGAGATAAACTTTTATTATCCCCAATCACATTGAACTGTCTTTTGTCTGCCATAAAGTTCCCTTTGCCATTACCAATTAATAGTACACTGCCCTGGGCATCGTAACGGCCCGTTTGTACTTCGGTTGCATAAGAGTTGCCAACGCACACTACATCAAGATTGCCATCGCCATTAACATCTTTACAAGCCATACCGTAGATAGGCGCAAACTGGGCCTGTAAAGGAAGGTTGTGCAGCGCAAATTTTCCATCACCAAGATTTTCAATATAAGCGCTGGCAAAGGTTTCGGCCTTCACCACATAAGCATCGGAGACTTCACCGGATGCGAAAGACTCCCGAAAAGTTGCTCTTGCATACGAAATGTAATCCTTAAATCTTCCCCGCATGGGCGTGATCTGTTTGTTGATATCATCTCTTGCATGAACAATATATTCTATACCATTGCTGTAATGACACATTATGGGATCTAACCTTCCATTTTTATCATAGTCCTTTGCATAAATACATACGGGTTCTTTACCAGTCGCCTTGTAAGGCCCGTTGAGGCCAAGGTTTCCTGCCACATAATCAATATCGCCATCGTTATCAAAATCGCCTGCTACAATACTGTTCCACCAGCCACTGGTATTTTGTAAACCCGTTTGGCTGGTTACTTCTTTAAAAATTCCTTTCACATTTTTAAAGAAGCGGACAGGCATAAACTCGCCAACCACCACCAGGTCCTGCCAGCCGTCGTTATCAAAGTCTGTCCACAAGGCTGAAGTAACCATGCCCAGGGTTGCCGGGCTTATACCAGATTGGTTGGTAACATTCGTAAAACTGCAGTCACCATTTTTAGAATCATTACGTAATAAAAAACTTTCTGGTGCCAATGGATAATCGCCCGGACTAACCCGTCCACCAACGAACAGGTCAAGATCGCCATCATGATCATAGTCTGCCCCGATAACAGAAGAGCCGCTTGTATTGATTACCGGTAATGCATTTTTAGCAAGCGAAAAATTGCCTTTGCCATCATTTAAATGCAACGCATGCCGGTAAACAGTATCGCCATTTTTCTTTGCGCATACGCCACCATTCACCACGTAAAGATCATTGTCGCCATCATGATCCGCATCAAACAATAAGGAACCCATATTATCGGCCAGGTTACTGTCGGCGAATGGATGCTGCGCAAAATGGCCTTTTGTTTGTTGGATGAAAAGATTGCCCTTAGAGCCTGCAGCGCCACCTACAAAAAAATCTTCAAGCCCATCACCATTCACATCACCTACGCTTATGCCCGGCCCTTCGTGCGACAGAAAGTGCGGAAGCAATGGTTGTAATTTAAAATCTACAAACTCATCTTCTTTGTGTTTGTATTGCACCTGCAATTCTTTATTACATACAGTAAAAAGCAAAGAAGTATTGGCTGTAACTTTTATGCTATCCGGCAAATGTGCATCACGATAAGCAAGTGTCAATAAATTATTAACGGCAGGTTTTGATATGTGCTGTTCTTTTCCATCGGGCCAAACGACTTTTAAACTATCAACGGTTTTGTTTTGAACCCCAAAATGAAGATAGGGTTCTACTGTTGAAAGGTATCCACGATAGGGAGAAAAATACAAATACTGCATATGGGTTCCCTGCCATATATAAACCTTGGTTCCTAATCCATCACGATTATCTTCCGGTCCTTTGAAATTAATACGCAGCCATTTGGCATCCGGATTAATTTGATTCAATTGGTTTTCGTACACGGATGCCGGTTGGTCAATATTATTGATCACGAGATCCAGGTCACCGTCATTATCGAGGTCACCATAGGCAGCTCCGTTTGAATAAGAGGCATCATCCAAACCCCAATCGGCTGCCATATTTTTAAAGGTTAGGTCACCCTTGTTTTTGAAAAGATAATTGGGCACTTTTATTCCATGGAATTGCTGCAACATATCAATACGGTCTTTCCTGTTTGCTTCAGGTGTACCCATGAATAAAGCCCGCTTTCCGTAAATAATAAAATCGAGATTGGTAACATCCTGCCGGTAGCCATTGGCAACAAATAAGTCTTTCAAACCATCGTTATCAAAATCAGCGAAGAGAGGCGCCCAACTCCATTCAGTAGCAGCAATGCCGGACAATTGCCCTATTTCGCTGAATGTACCATCGCCATTATTTAACTGCAATGAATTTCTGACATACTGGGGTTGGTAGCCAAAACCAATATCCTGTTGAAACTGTTCATACACATTGCCCATCATAGTAAGTTTCCACCTTTTGTTATCAGGCGGCAGCATATCAACTTCTACGATATCTTCTTTGCCATCGTTATTAAAATCTGCAACATCATTTCCCATGGCATTGTAGGTTGTATGCCTAAGCATCTTATCCGCCATATTGGTGAAAGTGCCGTTTTGGTTATTAATCCATACCAGGTCATTCGTTAAGAAATCATTGGAAACATATACATCAGGCCAACTATCATTATTGATATCGCATATATTCACCCCCAGGCCAAAACCCTCAATGGTTATCCCTGCTTCTTTAGAAACATTTGTGAAACTGCCATCGCCATTGTTTCTAAACAAACGGTCTGTAGAATTGGCGCCGCCATCAATTTGTTTGGCCCTTGCGGTGTTCCTGTTATAATTTACAAATGAATTACGCAATAGGTACATATCAGGATCTCCATCATGATCATAGTCGAAAAATGCGGCCTGTATATCATAGCCATCGTCATCCAATCCCATTTTCTTTGCGGATTCAACAAACGTGTTATTGCCGTTGTTAATGAAGAAAAGATTACGCATACTGTCAGGAGGCGTATTCCGGTTGCCAGCTTTGCATAGATAAATATCCGGGTACCCATCCTGGTTTATGTCAACTACGGACGCACCGTAACACCAACCATGGGTTTGTAAGCCAGCCTGCTCAGTAATATCTTCAAATTTCATATTGCCTTTGTTCAGGTACAATTTTGCAGATACCATATTGCCTGTAAAAAACACATCGGTCAATCCATCTTTATTTACATCAAGCAGCGCTACCCCTGCACCATTAAACATGTATTCAAAATCAAGTACTGTAAGGGAGTCGTTATAATTGAGTTTATTGGAAAAACCTATCCCTGTCCGGGCTGTATCCAAACTTTTGAACATCTTATCAGTTTTGCCGGAACAACCCAAAAAAACCGACACGATTACCAAAGAAATTAAATATAGTACCGCCTTCAACCTATTATTTTTAAATTATTACCTATTAGGGTCAGAAGCCTTATCCTTCCCTATCTGTTTTACATCAGCATTCCATGCTAACACTGAAAAAAAGGGCAACCGAAGTTGCCCCGTGTATGCTTAACACTTATACGAACAAAAAAAAACTGCTGCCTATTAGTATCCGGGGTTTTGTTTCAGTTTACCGTTACTCCTTGTGATTTCTGATTGCGGGAAAGGAAATACGTTGTAATTATCTTTCCAGGCGCCTCCAAAAATCTGGCTGCCGATCCCCCATCTTGTAATATCAAACCACCGGTGTGGTTCGAATGCCAGTTCAACCCTTCTTTCATGACGCAAAGCGGCCCGATGATCGGCGTTTGCACTAGCTGGTAAACCAACTCTTGCTCTAACCTGGTCTATATATATCATCCCTTCGGCAGATACTCCACCGCCTTTTTCAATTAAGGCCTCGGCATATAATAAAAGGACTTCAGAATAACGGAACCATCTTTCATTATTATAACCTGCCTGACCATGGGGTGCGTAAGCAGCACTGTTAGCATTCCTGGGACCGAAATATTTTTTTATTCCCAGGCCTGTTGATGACCAGGCGGCATCAAAAGGGACCACCGATTCGCCCTTATTGTAATAATCATCTCCGGCCTGGTAAATATTTGCTGCAAGTCTGGGATCACCCGCTTCGTATTCATTTAATAAACTTTGTGTAGGTATGTACCATCCCAAGCCGCCACCTGGCGCACCGGCATCTCCGCTGGCATCCCAATACCATACCCGTCCCGTTCCCTGTGAAGCCTTAAAGTTTTCAGAATGGGTGTCATCAAAGACCCAGAGGTTATCATCTGAAAAAGGGCCGCCATACTGCACTTCAAAAACCGATTCGATTCCATTTTCTTTTTTGAAATCAAACGCATCCTCATAATTGTCCTGCTTATTTGCATTGCCATCGAACATGGCAAACGATCCATTTGTTATTACGTCTTTAAAAGATACTATTGCGGCATCCCAATCCTTTTTCCAAACATTCACTTTGCCTTCAAATGCACGGGCTGTCCACTTATTCGCCCTGCCCAGGTTACTGGCATCCTGTGCTGCTGGTAAATCGGTATAGGCATCCTGCAGGTCTTTTAAAATAGCGGTGTATAATTCGTCTGATGTAGCATTTGGAGAGGCCAGATCATTGATATCTTTTTTTACTTCCAATACCAGTGGTGGTGTACCCCACATCTGGACTGCAAGAAAATGAAAAAAGGCCCGAAGGAATTTGGCTTCACCTGAAAATGTTTTTTTCTCCTCATCCGTTAACTCATTGCTACCATTATCTATTGCTTCGATAACGATATTGGCTCTTGCAATGCCCTCGTAAATCTGGCTGTATGCTGATGCCAGGGGAAGATCCGACGCTCTGAAAAACAGGTTATCCAGATCTTTATTTTTTCCCAGGTCACCCTGATCGCCGGCCTTTCCATTAATAGTCACATCGTCTGTTGTGGCAAGTGTGATGCCCCAAAATTGTCCTCTTTCATTTAAATTTTCAGTACTGGTACCCCATAAGTCCTGAATGGAAGAATAAGCGGCAAACACAGCTCCATCAAAATCCGCAGCAGTTTTGTAATATGTTTCAGAAGTTAATCTATCTAAAGGCTGCAAGTCTAGTTTATTACAGGAAAACACTGCAACAATGATAAAGAATATGGTAAGCAAACGTGGTTTATAAAAGATTTTGCTTTTCATTTTAATATATTTAGTATAGTTTATTTTTTCTAAAGATCAGTGAGAACAAAAATTAATTGAAGGTAATTTGCCAACCAATCTGGATCACCATGGGTTGTGGAGAACTTCCAGGATCAACGCCATTCGCTAAGGGGAACTCACCTTTCTGATAACTCGCGCCTCTTGTAACCTCTGGGTCATATCCCGAGTATTTAGTGAACGTTGCCAGGTTTTGTATTCCGATATAAAATCTTGCGGCAGCTATAAATTCCCGGGTGATAGATTGTAATTTTTGTACAGGGACCGCATAGCCGATCTGCAGATTTTTTATCCTCAGATACGCGCCATTTTCAATCCATCGGTCAGAGTAACGGTTATTATTATTCGGATCACTTGCAGTGGCTCTCGGCATAGTATTGCTTGTGCCTTCCCCGTTCCATCGTCCCAAAACAGAAGTTCGTTGATTGTTTCCCCCATTCATACTTTCCATGCCAGCCCGGACGGAATTAAAAATATTCATATCCCCTACACCCTGCAGGAAAATTCCCAGATCAAATCCTTTATAGTTGAGCGAGCCATTTATCCCATAAAAATATCCTGGTATCGAATTGCCGATTTTTGTGCGATCATTGGCATCGATCTTTTTGTCTCCGTTTACATCAACAAATCTGATGTCTCCCGGGGCCCTGCCAGATGAGAAGGCATCCGGAAGTGCTGCAGCAACCTCGTCGGCATTCTGATAAATTCCATCCGTTTTAAATCCATAGAAATAACCGAGCGCTTCTCCAGATGTTGTACGATGCGTTTGTGCACCGCCGGCACCACTTATGATCTCTGTGATTGATCCCAGGGATTCCACCTTGTTTTTAATTACTGTAATATTTCCACCAAGGGAATACCCAAGGCCGCTGCCGGTCCTGTTTTTATAATTGGCCGAAAGTTCAAAACCGCTATTGCCGATTTTCCCAACATTGGCATCTGCCGGAAGAAAATATCCTGATACATAAGGAATGGGGAGACTTAACAATACATCATTCGTTGTCTTTTTAAAATAGTCAAAAGTGATGTCCAGCTTTCTGTTTAGCATCGTGATGTCGGTTCCAAAATCAAGTTGAGTGCTGGTTTCCCATTTAAGATTTGAGTTGGCGAAAGTAACAGGGGCCGGTGATCTCACTATCGCCTGACTGGCACCAATTACATAAAATATGGTTGTTTGCAGGGCCGAGAGGTAAGCGAAATTTTGCCCTGTAAACTGGTTACCCGACTGTCCCCAACTCGCCCTGATTTTAACATCATTGAATGATTTTGGATTCACTTTAGCAAAGAATTTTTCTTCACTCAGTTTCCATCCTGCGGAAACAGAAGGAAAAGTTCCTGATCTGTGGGCAGAAGAAAATCTTGATGATTCATCCCGCCTGACATTAAATGTTACAAGATACCTGTTATCGAAATTATAGAAGACACGGCCGAGGTAACCACGCAAGGCCCAGTGGTCCGCTTCATTGGCAGAAGAAACGGTTGTTGCTACAGAGGGAAACATGATATTGGAATTAAAAAGATCTCTTCCCTGCAACCTTGTCTTGTCGTATCGAAAATTGGTTTCTTCTTCTCCGGCTAATGCTGTAATACTGTGCTTGCCAAAATCTTTTTGATACGTTAATGTATGGGTCAAATTCGTCGTAAGTTCAATCGGCCTTTCTACTACAAGAAGAGAGGGTCTGATTCCTCCACCATAATCAATTGCAGTTGCTTGTTGAAACTGGGAACCGTCACCAACATTATAGTCAACTCCTATGGTGGCCCGGTATTTTAAACCGGCAATGGGTTCTAATTCACCATATGCACTGCCCAATATTTTCCTGGTTACTATTTTTGTATTTCCACCATAGGTATAATCATTTGCCCAAACTAAATTATTAGCTGTTGCACCCGATCCACGGGTGGCTGCGGTTGACGGATTGTAACCTGTTGGATCTGTAGCATTATAGGCATTGTAATAGGGAGCATTTTGTGATCCGCTGGCAGCGGCATATGCAGCGCCTTCTCCCTGTGTTCCCCTCTCTGTGGAACTTAGTAAAAGGGATTCTCCAAATTTCAGGTATTTCCCAACCCGGAAATCAGAATTTGCTTTAATTGAAAGCCGCTTAAACCGTTGCGCTAACTCGATACCATCCTGTTCATGATAACCTGCACCAAGATTAAAATTCATGGCCTTGGTGCCACCACTAACGGAGAGATTATGATTGTCAACCTTAGCTGTTTTAAATATCGCATCCTGCCAGTCAAAATAAGGTTGCGATTGAAAAGCGGAAAAATCCCTGCCCAATTCTTTTTGCAGGGTTACATATTGCTCTACATTTAAAACGTCGAGTTTTTTGCTGGCAGGAATATTCAGATAACCTCTGTATCCATCATACATCACAGAAGGTTTCCCTTCTTTACCTCTTTTAGTGGTAATAATGATTACGCCATTGGCAGCCCGGGCGCCGTATATTGCGGAAGCCGAAGCATCTTTTAATACATCAATTGACTCAATGTCATTAGCATTTATACCAGCCATCGGATTTCCCTCCACATAAGATGCTGTGTTGACAGAAATATTCGTTGTCTGTACAATGGGAACGCCATCAATGACCCATAATGGCTGATTTGTTCCCACGGTACCAATCCCCCTGATTCTTACATCAATCGGAGCACCGGGATCTCCTGAACGATTAGCAATAACAACCCCGGCTATTTTTCCGCTCAACGCCTGTTCAGGACTGGTAATAGGCCTGGTGGCAATATCTTTTCTGGATATCGAACCCACGGCCCCGGTAAGATCTACTTTTCTCTGCGTACCATATCCTACCACAACCACTTCTCCTAAATCGTCAGATTTGGAATCAACGACTAATTGAACATTCATAGCAGAAGCATCGCCAACTTTTATTTCCTGGCTGGCATAATTAAGATGACTGAAAATAAGCGTCGAATTTTTACCAGGTACATTAAAAGTGAAAGATCCCGCCGAATCGGTTATTGTACCTTTTGAAGTCCCCTTGATTTGGATGCTCACGCTAGCTAAACCAATTCCATTGTCTCCAGTAACTTTGCCAGTTACTGTTTTTCCTGTTTGCGTAACAGATTGTGCTTCGGTTTTTTTCGTTGCCACAGACAGACCTCCACATACTGTCAGAAAAAGAAATAGCTTAATAAAAAGTTTCGGGTGCATGGCGTTAAGTTTTGGTTGTTTAATATAAAAGCATTCAAAGACTTTAGATATAGCAGTGTCTCAAAAACGCTTGAAAATCCGAATAAAATTTAGTTGCTGAACTATAATACAGGAGAAAGCCTGATTACCGGAATCGTGGTATTAACAAAAGGGGGGCAAATGCAAGCAATCTATCTGTTCTATTCTGTTCTATTATGTAATATTAACAGAATTTTAATTATCATCCAAAAAATAATTATTGGCTGTTTTTATTGCAAAGGGTTGCCAACCTTTGAAAGGTTTCTACATCAGAGAAGCAAACCCGTTAAGGTTGGCAACCCTGTTTGACTAAGGAGCAATTGCTAAAGGGTTGCCAACCTTTGAAAGGTTTCTACATCAGAAAAGCGAACTCACTAAGGTTGGCAACCCTATCGCATGGTTACCGCGAAAACACCCTAAACCGGAGGTGAAAAAACGGTAAAAACTGAGGTTTTGACCATTGTTATATTAATTTATTGTCAGACATTCATTTTTTATTTCGATGTTATTATCTATTACTGTTATTAATAATAATGGAATAAGTAAACTCTTAAAGAGTATAATTGACATTAAATATTTTCAAGTTGTGTATAAAATGTTTTATAGTAAATAAATTTTTTAATTGAAAAATATATATAGATTTAATTAACGATTGAAAAATTATCACATCTGCACCGAACTGTGAGTTTTTATAAACCGAACCATTCCTCTCTTTTTGTAACCACCTTTATCCCTGACCAGATAATCCAATTAACTATTATGATATTGATGGTAGAATTCTTCGGGATAAAAACGGAGATATTGTTTTTATTCCTATGAGAAGAGGATCATTGAAACATCAAGCCGATCTACGTGGTACTGTCGATACCTATGGATATATTTTCGCACATAATGGCACAAGAATAGATGTTTTTAGAAATGAAACAAATAAGCTATCATTTGATACAGATTGCCATGGACAGACATTTGCTGATGGGAAATATTGAATTAATAATAATCAGGCTGGGTTGATTTTATTAGGAGACAGATATACAACAAAACAAGTAAGGGTAAAAAAGAATTAAAAACGGGAGATATAGTTATTTATAAAGAAAAAGGTAAAGGAATTGTTGATTCAAAGACAGTGGTTTCAAATCAAAATGGCAAAGTAGTTGTTTTTGGCCAGGGTGGTCTTGATGAACACAGTAATGATTATGACATAGATGATGCTTGGCCCGGTGCAGATCAGGAATATTGGGAAAGAACTGAAGGTGACAAAACGGGTAATGACAATTATGTTGAGTCCATTAGAAATTTTTACCAAGGAGTAAGAGATAAATTAGATAATCAGCAACGAGGTTCTTCTTCTTATATATTGGGTCAACA
>JAOQAL010000819.1 GCA_025963615.1 Chitinophagaceae bacterium
TATTGAACTTTGCTCCTTTTATTACGCCGTTAACGTAGATAAATCCAACGTTTGTGTCGCTGATGTCTTTATAGCCAGTGTACTTCGAAGTATCTTTTAGGTCTACTTTCCAAATATTTCCACTGTAAAGTTGCCACGCACTGGCGCGGATATTTTTGTACAGGCTGATTTGAGGGTTGTACCCAGTGCCGTATGCATCTATCGTTATTTTCTGCGTATTGTTTGCGATTTTCTCAATTGTAAAATAAAGCGTGTCCCCTCGTTTTAATAAGTAGGTAGCGCCAGGCAGCAATGTCTTCATCGTTTTCCACGGCGTTGATGATGATGTGCCGTTGTTCGTATCATTGCCGCTGCTGCTGATGTAGTACGTCGTGCCGGTGCCGAAAGTGCTCAGGCGTCCAGCTATATTGCCGAAAACCCCAAAGGCACCGGCTTTAGTACAGGAAAGAAGCGTACTGGCTAAGGAGCAGATGACCAGCAACTGAATGACGTAGTTGTTTTTTTGCTTTAGAAAAAGTCGTTTTGTTCTCATAATTTAATTTTTTAAATGAATGGTAATGGTGAAAGTCGCGACTATATTATAAGAGCATAATGCTCAGTGAATTGGGTGAAGGGTAATGCAGATTATTTTACCCATCTCTTAAATATATCCTTTCAATTTTAACAGTTATCGAGTTAGGCGTATCCCACAGCATCAAAAACCAATAGCGGGACAAAAATTAAATCGAGGAAAATTGAATTTAATACATAGCTTAGTGCGTTAGGAATATTAAAATAACTTAAAGATGGGCTTGATCAAATCCAATCAATTATTAGAAAACGACCGGTATAAATTTCAACTATTGACCGATATGTTTATAAATGCCATTGAAACAGGAGCATTATTACCTGGATCCAAAATGCCATCTATGAAAACGATATCAAATATCAATTCTGTTTCGCTAGTTACGGTTTCAAGGGCTTATATGCATTTGAAAGGACAAAACTACATTGCTAATCTCCCCGGCAGGGGATTCTACGTGATTAAAAGGAATGACCGCCAACTAAAAATAGTATTGATTTTTAATAAGCTATGTTATTATAAAAAGATGATCTATGATGGTATTGTAGAAACATTAGGGCAGCAAGCGCAGATAGAATTGCATTTACACCACTATAATAGTGATACCTTAACTGCGATCTTATTGGAACGTTTGAACTACGATCATTTTATCATCATGCCTCATTTTGAGTATGGTTCAAATATCGACGAGTATGTTAAGGTGATCAATAGTATTGATCCTAAAAAACTTTTGTTTTTAGATAGGCGATTACCAGAAATGCATAAAAAATACAGAGGTGTTTATCAAGATTTTAAAGCAGAAGCATTTAACGCGTTGAATAGTCTGTCTGATCTTCTTATAAAGTACGATCATTTAAAGTTATTGATCCCTACAACCAGTCATCACCCGCTTGATATTATTGATGGTGTACAGGAATATTGTACATTAAATCGTAAATCGCTCAATGTAATATCAAAACTGAAAAATGAAGACTTGGTCCAAAGTACAGCATTCATCGTAATTGAAGAAACCGACCTAGCCGATTTGATTAAGAAAGCAGATAAGGCCGGATATCAGTTAGGAAAGGACATTGGCGTGATCTCATTAAATGAAACCATATTAAAAGAATTATTAAATATTACTACCTTTTCGACTGACTTTAAGAGAATGGGGCAAATTGCAGCTCAGATGATCCTAAATGGTGATTTCTCCGAAATCGAAAATGGGTCTACGGTAATCAGAAGAAATTCTTTATGAGAAATTCAGACGGGCGTGTTTATACGCGATGCCGTATTGGGAATACCTAATTATTTGTCCGGATTAAAAGAATAGTTTAAATTATACTCAGGGTGAGCATTAATCGCGAACTTATATTTATCGCCCCTGTAAAATGACCGTTCAATTTCGATCACTTGCTCAGACTCGCAAACAATAGCGCTATCAAGTACAAAAATAGGTATTTGTTTTTCTACTTCGAAATTGTTCAGCGCCGAAGAGGGGTCGAGAATATCAACGCTGAGGGTTTGCTTAATATCGGATATCTTGAGTTTATATTGTGCCTCATATGTTTTGAAATAAGAGATCTCGCTTGACAAGCGATCTATCTTAGGGCATAGCTTCAAAGAAATATATCTAGTTTCATCCTTCATTAAAATATCATCGGCGTATCTGAGCTGTCGTATTTTTAAAACAGCGCCGTCAATAATATAATGCTTACCCATAATATCAGATGATATACCATCATTCAATATATTTTTTTCAATGATGATATTTTTGGGCGTATATCCCTCTGCTATCAAACTTTCATTAAACCCCTTGCGTGTTGAACTGATAGATCCGAGCGTACGAACCAATTGGTGTTCTACCGTTCTGTTTAACACAAAGGTGCCTTTTCCTTTGATGCGCCTGGCATATCCTCTTGATTCAATGTTTAAAAGACATTTCCGTGCTGTCGTATTGCTTATTTTATAGGTGCTAATAAGTTCATTCTCTGATGGCACCTTGTCACCGGGCATTAATTCACCCTCCTTTATCCTCTTTATGATAATTTCACTAATGGCGATGAATTTGGGCTGCATAGGTTTTAATTTGTTTAAAATTAAGAATTTATTGCAAAACTATAAAAATTGGAAACTATTGACCGACTTGGCTGACAAAGATGGAATATCATAGATTATAAATCTATGTATTTGAATCAAAAAACGGACCTTGTGGTTTCGTGTTTTAGATAAATATTTTAGCGAAGCGAATTTTTTCTTTTCGTTTCACCCCATTTGATTTATGAATTGCTCTATTCATAAACCAGTTATAAGTATTCAATTATCAACACACCAAATTTATGAGGAAAAAATTACGCTCAACTCAAATTAAACTCTGCTTGGTTCTTATGTTCCTTTCAGGTTTTTCGCTTTTTGCGCAAACTAAGAAAGCCGCCGAAGAAGTTTTGAAGGGAAAAGTTCTTGACGAAAAAGGGGCTGCTTTGATAGGCGCCAATGTTTCATTAAAAGGAACCACCAGAGGTACAGCAACAGACATCAATGGCGCATTCACTCTTAACTTACCAAGCGCTCCTAATCAGATCTTGGTCGTAACTTTTCTGGGCTACCAACGCTACGAAGTGATCGTTGGTAATACCAGAACCTTCGAGATCCGGATGAAACCAAATCCGGGAAACCTTGATGAAGTGGTAGTTATTGGTTATGCTTCCGTAAAAAGACGTGACTTAACCGGATCTGTATCTTCAATTAGTGCGGATGATCTAAAAGACATTCCGGTAAATTCTGTAGCGGCAGCAATTACAGGCCGGCTTGCCGGTGTTCAGGTTACTACTTCCGAAGGAGGGCCGGGCGCGGATGCTAAGATCGCGATCCGGGGTGGAGGGTCAATAACGCAGGATAACAGTCCACTTTATATTATTGACGGTATACAGGTAGAAAGTGGCTTAACGGGCATTTCACCACAAGATATCCAATCAATCGATGTTCTGAAAGATGCGTCTGCGACTGCCATTTATGGTGCCAGGGGCGCTAACGGTGTAATTATAATAACAACGAAAAGCGGCAAGGATATGCCTACCGTAATCAGCCTGAACTCTTTTGTCGGCATTAACAAATTTGTTAAACAGTTGAGTGTTATGAATCCTTACGATTATGTCACCTATCAGTATGAAAGAAGCAGGGGGAATGGTAGCGATAGCGTTAGCTTTGCCTCAATCTTTGGAAACGATTATGCTGCCCTATCCAGATTTAAAAATACTCCGGCAATTAACTGGCAGCAGCAGGTTTTTGGCCGTAATGCTTTAATGCAAACCAACAACGTTTCAGCTACGGGGGGTACAAAAACGGCTACGTTTAACCTGAGTTTGACAAAAAATATCGAAGAGGGGGTGATGATCGCTTCCAAATTGGATAGAAATATCTTAAATTTTCGATTTGATCAAACTGCAAGCAGTAGGCTGAAGATAGGTTTGAACGTAAGGATTTTGGATCAAACAT
Source organism: Chitinophagaceae bacterium (assembly GCA_025963615.1). Classification (GTDB taxonomy): domain Bacteria; phylum Bacteroidota; class Bacteroidia; order Chitinophagales; family Chitinophagaceae; genus JAFDYH01. The sequence continues at coordinate 4,037 of JAOQAL010000819.1, forward strand.
CTTATGGTGCAGGCGTTAGTGCCGCTGGTTCAACGTCGTTTTCAACATTACGGCATACTGTGAGATATCAACCGCTGATAACAAATACAAATGTTGGGATAGATGACTATGATCCTTCATATTATGCGCAAACAAATTCAGGCGGTTTTGGGGTCTATTTAATCAACCCTGTAGCATTAACGAATGCTATGTACCGAAAGAATCATACAACTCAAGCCAACATCGGGGGGACCATTAATTATCGGCTTACCGATTTCATGTCATTTACTTCTACCCCAAGTTACAGTATCAGTAATGTAAGAAACGACTCTTTTGATGATTACATCACTCCAAATGCGTTTGGGAACGGGAATAGCCAGCCATTGGTATTAGTTAATACACCCGTAAGTCAAACCATCGATGTTACCAATATTCTAAATTTTACGAATAGTAAATTTAAAGGTAAATTCAATAGGGATAATTCTATTAGCTTATTGCTTGGAGAAGAAACTTATCACGTTACATTAAGACAAGTGAACCAAGGCTACCGTTACTTCCCGGTTGGAATAACACCGGAACAAGCTTTAGGTCAGTTGAATTTGGGTACACCAAGAGTTGGTTATCCTATCACACTGGATGCAGAAAATAAAACCGCTTCGTTTTTTGGCAGGGCCAGTTATAATTACAAAAGTAAGTACTTAGCCACTTTCACGATGCGGGCAGACGGATCTACCAAATTTGCTCCGGAGAACAGATGGGGCTATTTCCCTTCGGGAGCCTTGGCATGGAAGTTTTATGAAGAGCCTTTCATGAAAAAAATCAACTTCGTTTCCGATGCAAAGTTAAGGATTAGTTATGGCGAGTCTGGGAATAACCGTATCGGAGATTTTCTTTACACATCCAACTTTATCACTACAGCGTTCCCTTACGGGTTAAATGAGCAACTGGTTTCCAGTTACACTGCACTTACTTTAGCCAATCCCAGGTTAAAGTGGGAAACAACCGTTTCTAAAAATCTCGGACTTGATTTGGGCTTCTTTGCAAATCGATTCCAGGTTACTGTTGATGCTTATCAAAATGATGTGCGGGATCTTCTGATCAATGTGCCTATTCCTTCAAGTTCCGGCTATGCAACGCAATTGCAAAATGTAGGCACAACACGTAACAGGGGGCTTGAAATTCAGCTTACCGGGCGACTCATCAATGCAAAGTCATTCTCATGGTCAACAAACTTTAACATATCCTTTAACAGGAACACGGTACTTGCGCTATCTACCTACCAAAATTCGTACACGGTATCTTCCGGCTGGGGATATTCCGGGAAATTGGATGATTTCATAGTGAAAGTAGGCTCCCCGGTTGGCTCTATGTACGGCTTTGTAGAAGATGGCTTCTATAGCTTGGACGACTTTAACTATAATACAACTACTCATGTATATACCTTAAAAGCGGGAGTTCCAACGGACGTATCAATTGTTGGTATCCCTCAGCCAGGATCATTAAAACTCAAAGACCTGAATGGTGACGGTAAAGTGGATGCCGATCACGACCGCCAGATTATAGGCAATTCCACACCAAAATTTAGCGGAGGTATCAACCAAACATTTCGTTATAAGAATTTTGACCTGAGCATATTTGCCAATTTTGTTTATGGCAATAGTATTATGAATGCAAACAAAGTGGAGTTCACCAACGGATTTATCCCTTATGAAAACTTGTTGACAAATATGAACGATCGCTGGAGAACAGTAGATGCCAACGGAAATGTTTTGCAGGGATTAGCAACTGTGGGTGGCCAGCAGGTGGTTATTGGTGCAGCTCCGGAGGTATTGGCTGCGGCAAATAAAGATGCAAAAATATGGCAACCTGTAAAGGGTACAGCAGGTGCATTTGCCCTAACATCATGGGGGATTGAAGATGGATCTTTCTTAAGAATAAATAATATAACCATGGGTTACACTTTGCCAGATCCTTTTCTGTCTAAATTTAAGATCAAAGGAGTAAGGATTTACGGTACAGTCAATAATGTGGCCATCCTGACAAAATACACCGGATATGATCCGGAAGTAAATGTCACAGGGTCTAATCCGGTTACTCAAGGTGTGGATTACTCAGCATACCCGCGTAGCAGGACTTTCATTTTGGGTGTCAATGTTAAACTTTAATTTAAAAAACTCATGAAAAAAATAATCATCGGACTAAGTTTATTTTGCTTCGTCCTTTTAATAGGTTGTAAAAAGTATTTAACTATCAATCCAAAATCTTCTTTTGACGAGGCATATGTATTTGGCAGTGTTGGTAGTGCCACGAGCGCGGTCATGAGCGTTTACGGCCATTTAACCGGCGACAATGGCTATGGCTTTTACCTCTCATTGGCATACCAGGTAGATTCTGATGACGATATCGGTAGTTCAAACTCATCGCCGGGCGGTGGCGATAATGCTACTAAAGCATTTGCAAGATATAACGCCGCTCCCGGAAACGCGATCTTGCTGGGGCCATTTAATCAATTATATGCAGGCATTGAAAGCGCCAATATATGTATCAAAAATATTCCCTTAATGAATGCATATACGAATGGCTCCGCCAGTGAAAAGTTGGCTTTGCAAAGACTACATGGTGAAGCGTTGACCTTGAGGGCACAAATGTATTTTGAGTTGATTCGAAACTGGGGAGATATACCTGCACCATTTGTACCATCTTCTGATCAAACAAATCTATACCTTCCAAAAACAGACAGGGACATCATTTATGATAAACTTTTGGACGATCTTTTATTAGCTGAGTCATTGGTGCCTTGGAGAGGTGAGAACGGAGCTGGAACGGACGAAAGAATCACCAAAGGTGCTGTTAAGGCTGTGAGAGCGAAATTGGCATTATTCAGGGGAGGCTATTCATTACGGAATGCGTCTGGCATTATGGAACGCAGAGCCGATTATCTAAAGTATTACCAGATTGCCAAAACGGAGGCCAGCCAAATTATCCAATCGGGCAAGCATGCGTTAAATCCAAGCTTCCAAGCGCTTTTTAAAGACAATATGGATGCACACAAGATCGATCCATCGGGTGAAGTATTATTTGAAATTGCCATGGCAGGCGGTGCAAGTACATCTGATAGCCGCATTAGCGCGTTTGATGGGCCAAACGTTGGTGCCCAAGTTGGCGGTGGCCAGGTTAAGCCGCTGCCTACTTATTTATATGCATTTAGCCAGCTCGACACACGGATGTCTGTTACCATAGCCGATTATTCAGTTAACACAAGCGGCAATTATATCGGTGCCTTTTTAAGCACCCTGGCATCGGGAAAATTCAGGCGCGATTGGATTACGCCGGCCGTTCCTTTA
>JAOQAL010000830.1 GCA_025963615.1 Chitinophagaceae bacterium
GTCCGCCTTATACCTGGAATCCTTACCGCCAATATGGTTATTACAGCAATAATTATTACAGGAACAACAATGTGTATGTCAATAATTATAATGTAAATATTTACAGGAACCGGAGTGGTATTGCAACAAGGAACCCAATAATGAACAATAATACAACTGGTATTAATCGTGGAGGAAGAGTGAATAACAATAACGGAAGGATTAATAATGGCGGCAATAATAATCCCGGTGGTCGTCCTGGATTTAATAACAGTCCTTCCAATGGGCGCATCAGTCAGGCGCCTGCGAGACAACCTCGAGTAAATACCAACCGGCCTGCCAACAATGTTTTCAGCGACCGGGACGGGAATGTATACCAGCGTAATCAAAATCAATGGCAGCAAAGACAACCCAACCAATGGAGTCCGGTTCAACGAAATAATAATAATAACACGATTCAAAATTTAAACCGTCAGCAACAAATGCGCAGCCGGGGTGAAATAAGATCACAGAATTTTGAAAGGGCAAGAAGCGCTCCGCCCAGTTCTACTCCGAGACCTTCTGGCGGAAGTTTCAACAGGCCTTCTTCGGGAGGAAGTCATAGAAGGGGGTAGGGAGAAGGCTGCGAGCGGCGAGCTTTGAGCGGCGAGACTTTGGACAGATAGCTCACTCGAGGATTCAAGCTATAAGCTATAAGCTGCAAGACCTAGAGGATAGGGAAAACTGCGAGCGGTGAGCTTTGAGCTGCGAGACTTTGGACAGATGGTTCACTAATGGCCTCGAGGCTCGAAACCAGTGGCTGCAAGCTATAAGCTATAAGCTGCAAGACCTAGAGGATATGAAAAGCGGCGAGCTTCGAGCTGTGAGAGTTTGGACAGATGGCTTACTCATGGCCTCGGAGCTCGAAGCTCACCGCTCGAAGCTAGTAGCTTGCAGCTAGTAGCTTTCCTCTTGCCGCTTCCCTTACATTTGCTACCTTTCTGCACTAAACGTTTGCAATATGCCCAGATCAAAAATTGCAGGTATTGGTATGTATGTGCCGGAAAATGTTGTAACGAACAATGACCTGCTAAAATATATGGATACCAGTGATGAATGGATACAGGAAAGAACCGGTATTAAGGCAAGGCGTTATGCTGACCGCACCGGAGAAACTACCACCACGATGGGTATTAAAGCCGCTACTATAGCTATTGAACGGGCAGGCATTACCCCACAGGATATTGACTTTATCATTTTTGCCACATTATCTCCGGATTATTATTTTCCGGGATGTGGTGTATTGGTACAGCGGGCCTTAAAAATAAAAGAGATCGGAGCGCTTGATGTACGGAATCAATGTAGTGGATTCGTGTATGCTATCAGTGTTGGCGACCAGTTTATAAAAAGCGGTATGTATAAAAACATCCTGGTGATTGGGAGCGAAAAACATTCTTTCGGTCTTGATTTTACAACCAGGGGCCGAAACATCTCTGTCATCTTTGGAGATGGGGCAGGCGCCGTGGTATTACAACCAACAGAAAAGGAAAATCAGGGCATTTTGAGTACTCACCTGCACAGCGACGGTGAAAGCGCGGAAATGTTAGCCATGTATAATCCGGGAACACATGCCAATCACTGGCTGCCCCAAAAATTAGCTGACTTTAATGAGGTTGAGGCCGGTGATATGTTTATGAGTCATGCGATGATTGACAATGCACAAAATTTTCCTTTCATGGATGGGCCGGCTGTTTTTAAAAAAGCCATTGTAAAATTTCCAGAGGTCGTGACAGAAGCCCTGGCAGCCAATAATTATAAAGCTTCCGATATCAACATGCTGATACCACACCAGGCGAATTTGCGCATCAGCCAGTTTGTGCAACAGAAACTAGGCCTTCGGGACGACCAGGTCTATAATAACATTCAGCGTTATGGCAATACAACGGCCGCATCCATACCGCTTGCTTTATGTGAAGCCTGGCAGGAAGGAAAGATACAGGAAGGGGATCTCGTTTGCCTGGCAGCTTTTGGCAGCGGGTATACCTGGGCGAGCGCCTTATTAAAATGGTAATATTCTTTCCGCACTGTGTAACTGGACGGGTTATTGAATCTTAATTGGTATGAAAAAAAGAATCCTCTCTATATTAGTATGTATGGCAACTCTATTAGCTTCTGCCCAGGACGGTGTAAGCTGGAGCGTAAAGCATGATAAAAAAGAATTACTGAAGGCTACCAAAGAAGATCCTGAAAAAAATATCATTCCTGTCAAATTATCCGAATTAAGCAACAAAAGTAATTTTAGTATTTCCTATGCTGAAAGGAATACAGGCGGCGGCCGGAGTCAATGGATCCGTACTATCGCCTTGTTTACAGCAAGCGATTCCGAGTTGTACCGGAAAGATGCTGGTTTTATCAACATCAAGGATATACAATTAAAAAAGATGCTGCTGGAAAACAAAATCGTTAAAGTTTATACCTGGGCTATACCAAAAGATCCTGTGCAGGCTGCCAGAGTTCGCATCCGCAGAGTACATTTGTGTACAATTGAACTCATTTAATCTAACTCTGAATTTTGCAGACCGGATACGACCATGCAACTTTATAGATTCAGCACAACATTTAACCATTGGAACGTAGTATCATTTACATCATCAACCCTATTTCAGGAACAAGAACAAAAAAAGACCTTCAGCAATTTATTGAGAAGCGAACAGCTGAAAAGAAAATACCTTACCTGATTTTCCCGTCTGTTGCGAGTGGCGATTATTCATTTCTTCATTCCATTATTAAAGAAAAAAAAATAACGGACATCGTAATTGCCGGTGGCGACGGCACGGTAAGCCAAGTGGCCGGAAGTCTATTGGATTTCGACCTGAATTTTGGTGTATTGCCCTGCGGTTCCGGGAATGGCCTGGCGTTAACTGCAGGAATATCCAAACGTCCGGAAAAAGCGTTAGATATCATCTTTACCGGAAAACCCATCGCAATAGATGGTTTTACGGTAAACGGTCAGTTTGCGTGCATGCTTTGTGGTTTAGGTTTTGATGGAAAAGTAGCCCATGAATTTGCAGAACAACCAAAAAGGGGACTGGCAACTTATGCTTCGCTGGTAGGCAAGAATTTCTTTTCGGCAAAACCTTATCACTTTCAACTTGAAAGCAATGGCATTAAATTTTCCACGGACGCTTTTTTTATAAGCATTGCCAACAGCAACCAGTTTGTAAATAAATTTACAATTGAGCCCAAGGCTTTATTATCGGATGGTTTGTTGGATGTCGTGATTGTAAAGAAAATCGCAAAACCTCTTTTATTACTCAATATCCTGAGACAGGTTTTGGCAGGCCGCTTAAAAAAAATTGAAAACTCCCTTCAACAACCCGTTATTTACTTTCAAACCAAAGAATTGAAAATAATAAATACTGACCTCGCCCTTTTACACATTGATGGAGATCCTGCTGAAACGCCCGCGGAGTTAAAAATAAAAATATTGAAGAAATGCTTCCGGCTTATTTCACCTGCCTAGAGCCGGATCCGTTTGGTCAAAGAAAGTAAGCAGCTTTTGAAAATTCTCTTTATTGCCTGGGGAATTAAGCGATCGTGCAATATCCAGTTTTTCGCTTTTGGTGAGATGAAAGTTCAGCGCCGCTTTGCTTTCCTCCGTTTCCGATGAGTAGCGGAAAAAAACTTTCTTCAGGTTGTGTGCCGGGTTTTCGATATAATAACCCATCATATCGTTTTGTGAATACTCCATCAACTTATACCAGTTATTCTGCAGCATCAGGAAAGGTTTAATGGTATGGTCCGTAATATTGTCTGACTGGTAAGGATGATCCCATCCACCTGTGGCCCTGTCAAAAAGCTGCACCAACAGTACACCCTGGGTATTTTTTCTAATCCAATCATCAAATGCTTCTAAAAAACGAACGGCTGTTTCAGTTCCATAATTATCCCGAAGGCCCGCGTCCATTACATCAACAACCGGATTGGAGGGCAACCATACATTGGGCAAAACAACCGGGAATGTTGCATTCATCCTTAATGCTGTCAGAATTCTAAGGTTATAAGGATCCTGTTTCGCGAAAAAGGAGGTAAAATCAATGGCATCCGGATCCATAAACGGGATTCTTGTTGTATCCTCATGCGGCAGCATCATAAAGCTCACCGGTTGAGTACTGATAATCATTTTCCTTCCATCTCTTGTAACTACGGAGTTGAAAAACATTAAGGGAATATTAGCCTCTTTTTCATCTTCCGCATAGTCACGTAGTTGTTTTTCTAAAATGCCTCTGGTATTATCACTTAATTTTTCCTCAAAAGCATAGCCCCGGTCTTTTACATATTTATAAGGCCCTACATAAAATTTTTGAGCCGGTGCTATCAGGTCTCTTGCTACAAAAGAAGAAAACATTGGGTTCAGCAGATCACCGGCAATATCATCAGCATATTTTTTATCCTGTAAATGAATATCGTTTCCCTTCTGTTTTTGCAGGTATAATTCCCTGAAATAAGCTGCAGCCAGCATACCACCGGAAGCCCCTGTGATCAGGAATGTTTTTTTCATCAGGTCGCCATGGGTAATACTGTCAAGCCTTTGCAGCATGTTCATGGTAAAAGTCGCGCTTCGTTGTCCACCGCCGCTGGTATTAATTATAACCAGCGTCGGTTTATCAACACCTTGCTTTTGCTTCCATTTTTCAAGAATGCTGATCATATTTTTCTTATCCGCTTCAATATTTTCAGGAGTACAAAGTTTAAGCAATCCTTCCCGGCTATAGGAGGGGCGTTCATTTCTATTCACATAATTCAAACCATAGGCTTTATTCCGCGGATCAATCCAGTTAAGCTGGTAAAACAAGTTCAGAATTAAAACCAGCGCCAGCAGGTATGGTATGCTCCATGATTGCAAAAAATAGGTAAATGCACCAGACACGCCTATGAGTATCGCGAAGAAAATGGTGATACTTGCAGCAGCGGGTATCTGGAATAATTTGTTCTCGAGGAAATTTCCAGTAACTATTAGAAAAAGGAAGGCAATAAATACGGAAATTACTGCGGCGAAGTGATGCCGTTTAAACATATCTTCTACAAAACCTTCCGTATAGTGTGAAACGTTCCGGGTTTTACGCAAAACCAACAAAGAGTCTATATACCACTCTACATTGGGATGATCGCTTCCGGTATTATTCACCAGGGTTACCGGTTCTAAATGTGCGATATATTCCCCTGGATTTTTTATTGCAGGCAGCATTTTGCGGAGAATGGACCGGTCGGCACGAAAAAAATACATAAAGGAAATGGAAATAATGAAAATAAATCCTGCCACAAAACCACCGACAAGAAATAATATTTCAGTGACCGGTATCAGTTCTTTGGTATGATCAAAATGCCAGGCCTGGAAAAAATAAAATACCAGGAAAATCAACGGTATCACGCTGTTATTGACGCAAAATTTTAAGAATGGATTGGTGGTGGCCGACAGGAAACGAAAATATTTGCTGAATAAAATGAATGACGTTATGTTCCAGCTCATGATAAACATAGCGAGCGATAAGCCGACGATCGCAAAACTGATGGTATTGACATCCCCCAGGTATTCGGGTGCCAGGAATAAAGAATCAGCGCCAAAGCTTTTCATAAAACTACCATTGACGATACTGAACAGGATAAACCAGAATACCAATAATACCTGGTATTTCCTGAAATGCAGGAAAAGCAATTGTATCGGGAAAGAATAGTAGAAACCTCGCAGCCAGGCTTTCATAAGTCAGGTAAATAGGTGATTTTAAAATTACTGTTTAAAGCTTGCTATTTCAAGAAACGCTGAATTCATCCGGAT
>JAOQAL010000094.1 GCA_025963615.1 Chitinophagaceae bacterium
AAAAATAAAGTGGATAGATAGATCACCGCAATGAACAGGATAGCCAATACCCCAACGCCGTACTTATGTTTTAATATCTTCTGCATGAAGCTTAGCGTTTGTTGAGGTTTCTTTGAGTGATGAATAAGAACAACAGGATCATCCCGATAAAATAGACCAGGTCCCTGCTGTCGACCACCCCGCGGCTGATGCTGCGGTAATGAAAATTGATACCAAGCATTTCAATATAATAATCTGCACCCGCTTTAAAAATGGGCAGCTTGCTGATGGCGTCAAATCCGTTGTATAATAAAAAGCAAACGAATGCGCCGGCGATAAATGCAACCACCGTGTTATTGGTATAACTGCTGGTACAGATCCCGATGGCGGTAAATACTGCGCCTAAAAAGATCAGGCCGATATAACTGCCGATGGTACCACCGATATCAATGCCACCTGTAACACTTAACGATTGCACAGAAACTGCATAAATGATTGTGGGCAATAAAGCAGTGATCACGATGATCAATGCGCCATAAAATTTACCCCATACAATTTGTGAGGAGGTAAGTGGCATCGTCTTTAATAATTCGAACGTACCCGACTTATATTCATCCGCCAGGCTTCGCATGGTAATGGTTGGTACAAGGAACAGCAGGATCCATGGCGCAAGGTTGAAAAAACTGCCTAAGGAAGCGTATCCGAAATCAAGGATACTGGTGTCGGGGAACACAAAAAGGAACAAGCCATTGAGTAAAAGAAAGACCACCAGGGCAATATAGCCGGTAAGGCTGCTGAAAAATTGTTGCCATTCTTTTTTGCAGATCATCCACATCCTTCAAAACTAAATGTTATTGTGCAATCACCCTACTGGCTACGTTATTTTGAAGTTGTTTTATGGATTTCCTCACATTTGGCATCCCAGTAAAAACCCACCTTATGAAATTAAAATTATGGCTGTTGCTGCTCTGCCTGCTGGGGATCGGCATGTTCAGTTATGCGCAAAACAGGAAAAAAGAATCTAAGCCCACAGTAGAGAAAGGTGATGATTTGATACCTGTAACTGTAAAAAGTTCGAAGAAACACCGCAAACCGCCACCACCGCCACCAAAAGTGGGTAAAGATGGGAAGCTACTACCGCATCCAAAAGTAGAAATGGTAAAATTTGCACCGCCAAGGATCGTGAAGGACAAACAGAATGTGCCACCACCACCGCCGCCAAAACGAGGCGCGGTTAAATTCGCTCCGCCTAAAATTGTAAAGGATAAACAAAATGTGCCGCCACCGCCTAAAAATGATATCACTCATTTCAAAGCGCCGAAAACCAAAGTAAAAGCAGAGAAACCAGTAAAGCCTGAGGCACCACCTCCGACTGATTTTAGAGGTTAATATAAAAGTTTAACAAAGCCGCATAGCCCAAATATGAAATATTCTCTTCTAGTATCAACTCTCGTTTTTACTATTGGAAACCTGATTGCGCAGAATAATAGCCACGGTGAATTTGTATTAAGCGGTAAGGTCAACGGACAGAACACCGGTTATGTACATCTTTATTATATTAACAGTAATGAGAAGCGTATTCATGATAGCTGCTTACTTAATAATGATGGAGAATTTATTTTCAGAGGTTTGATCAGTGAACCATCACGTGGTTTTTTTCATGGCAACAGAAAATCACAAAGGACCAGTGATCCGAATGCCATAGATATTTATCTTGAACCTAAAAATATACAGGCAATTTTTGAAATAAATAAATTTAAAGATGGAAAGATAACCGGTTCAAATACACATGCCGAATACGTTGCGCTGGAAGAAAAACACCGGGAAGTCGATTCCACTAAGTGGAAAAAATTCTGGAATGATTACAATAATGCGAAAGCAAATAAAGATTCTGTAGAGGCTGTTATGTTATGGGAAAAGAACATAGCGTTTTACCGGGCAGACTATCGGGCGGTTGATTACGACTTTATGCAAAAGAATCCCGGGTCGTATACCAGCGTCGCTGTTTTATTGAATGAAGACCTTCCCACAGATTCAGTAAAAATGTTTTACAGCAATTTCCTGCCGTTCATACAACAATCAAGGAACGGGAAAATAATTGCCGAAAGAATCCGTTCGGCAGAAGCTATAGCAATTGGCAATCCCGCACCTGATTTTACCCAAGCCGACCTGAAGGGCAACATAATATCCCTGTCTGATTTTAAAGGCAAATATGTATTACTTGAATTCTGGGCATCCTGGTGCATACCATGCCGCCAGCAAAATCCTTTTTTAAAGAAATTGTATGATCAATATAAGGACAGGAATTTTATTATACTAGGCATTTCAAAAGATAATAAGGACCAAAAACAGGCATGGATAGATGCAATCAAAAAAGACGGGATAACCTGGCCCCAGTTATCTGATCCGGAGGGAAACGAAAGTATCATTGCCCGGAAATACAATGTGCAGCCTATTCCGGCTAATTTCCTGATAGATCCTGCCGGTAAAATAATCGCCACCGAATTGTATGGTGATGCCCTGCAGGCAAAATTAAAAAAGCTCTTCTGAAATAAAATAGCCGCACAAAACGCACGGCTACATGATATTTAATTCTTTGAAGGTTTGCGTTACACCGCAAAACTCTCTCCACATCCGCAACTCCTGCTCGCATTCGGGTTATTAAAGTAAAAACCCTTTCCATTCAAACCATCTGAAAAATCGAGTTCAGTATTAACGAGGTAAAGAAAACTTTTAAGATCGGTCACTACTTTAACGCCGTTGTCTTCAAAAACCTGGTCCATCGGTTTGATCTCGTTGTCGAAATCCAGTTTATAACTCAAC
>JAOQAL010000131.1 GCA_025963615.1 Chitinophagaceae bacterium
TCTGTTGCTCCATAACCGTAGGCGGGGTGATATTGATTGACAAAAGATTTCACATCTTTTTTTAACCGGAGAATATCATGTATTTCATCCCGGAGCTTGCCTTCCCCTATTCCGTGTATAATAATTATGGAACGCAGGTGATGAATTAGCGCGAGATCATAGAACTTTTCAAATGTTTTCAATTGCAGCGTTACGATTTCAAAATTGCTCAGGTGCTTCCAGTCATTGGTTATTTTTTCAATATGCAGGTCTACCACGCTGCGGGCGGCTTCCAGGTGCTGTCGGGCATGTTTGGCATCATATATTTTATATTGCCCGTTGGCAGGTTTGCCGGTATCTGCCATGTCATCCACTTTATCCGGGTATTCTTCAAAAAGACTATACGAAAAAGTAGCTTCGTTTTTTTTCTTTAACTCCTCGATCCTGTTAAAAAGTTGCTTCGGTTTCAGCTTGAGTGAATATTCAAAAAAATCTGCCTTCCATTTATCCCGTTGCCCCAACGTAAATTCAAAATCAAAAGAGGGGCTATCATTTAAATGTTCGAATGCGATATCATGCAGGTAAAAATCTTCACCTGTATGCAACGTGTTTTTCAATTCAAAATCAATGTCGCCAAAAAAAATAAGTTTGTAAATAAAATTGTATTCTTTATCCGTGCCATTCAACAGGTGTATTTTTAATTCTTTTACTACATCATCACCAAATTCATCTGTTTCCATCACAGGGAGAAACGTGATCCACACCCCCGGAGCAATTTTTGAACCCTTTGCCCCGTTATCCTTCTTTAGATCATCAATATATTTCTTCTCCTTTTTTTGAGGAAATAGTTTTTTCTCAGAGAAACGCTTGAAGTAGGGAAAATCAATCTGGTCCATGTAGGCTGGAAATTTTACTCCCCGCACATCTATCAGTACCATTTTATCATTGATAATATCAATAATTTCTCCTTCTTCATTGGAATGAAGCACTAAGATCTTATCCCCTACCTGGTATTTCATGAAGTCAAAATAAATGAATGAACCGTAAAAATGCCGGCCAAAGTTACTACAGTATCGCTGATTTTGAACCATGGAGTCACAGTGGCACAGAGAGACACAGAGAATGTCTTTAGAGTTTAGAAGTTTATTAGTTCAAAAGTTCATGAGTTTTGAACCACGGAGTCACGGTGGCACAGAGAGACACAGAGGATACGTTTAGAAGTTTATCAGTTCAAAAGTTCAGGAACGCTTCGATCAATTGAGGTGGCCTTCAGTTTTCGGAAACCCGGGTTTTGAACCACGGAGTCACAGTGGCACAGAGAGACACAGAGAATACTTTTACAATTTAGAAGTTTATTAGTTCAAAAGTTCAGGAACCCTTCGATAGATTGAGGTGGCCTTCAGTTTTCGGAAACCCGAAACTTCTAAACTCCTAAACTCCTAAACTTATAAACCTAGTCTTCCTCCCTGACTCTGTGCCTCGGTGCCTTAGTGTTCCAAAATTGTATTTTATCCCTTCCAGGCCAGTTTACTCTTTTTGAATCCATATAAAAAATAAATGACTACTCCAAGAATAAGCCACCCGATAAACCAGACCCAATTACTTTTAGACATTCCTGTAAGGAGGTACATACAGGTTATTACACCCATTAACGGGATGAGAGAATATTTTTTTATAACCGCGAATACAGACAATAATACGGCGCTACTCCAAAATATGATCAAAGAAATATTGGGTATGGCGAGGTCCATAAAACTTTTTTTACCGTTGCGATATTCTTCCGTACTGTTAAAATCAAAATTGAATATATCAGAGAAATAGGTTTTGGATAATGCATGCGCCATAATGATTGAGCCTGTTACAATCAATGGAAAAATGAACTGCCCATTAACGTACGGGAGATGAAAACGGCCAGCCACTTTGTCTTTGGGCGGTATCAATAATACGCCGCCACAAACCAGAACAAAAGCGAATAGTGTTGCAATGCTGGTAAAATCCAATACGAATGTCTTATCGGTGAAAAGTATTGGAACTCCTACTACAAGACCCGTCACAATTGTTGAAAACGACGGGGTTTTATACTTTGGATGAATTTTTTGAAATACCGGCGGCATTAAACCATCACGGCTCATGCTCATCCAAATGCGTGGCTGGCCCATTTGAAAGACCAATAATACACTGGTCATCGCTACCACCGCAACAAAAGCAACCAGGAATTGCATCCAGCCAACATTCAGATTTTGCGGCTCAAAAATAAACGCCAGCGGGTCGCCAATGCCGTCAAATTTTTTATAATTAGCCGCACCTGTCAGTACTAAGGTCAATAAAATATAAATGACCGTACAAATTACCAGGGAAAATATCATTCCTTTGGGCAAGTCCCGTTGTGGATTTTTGCTTTCTTCCGCCAGTACGCTCACGGCATCAAAGCCAATATAAGCAAAAAATACACTGGCTACAGCCAGCATCACCCCGCTAAAACCATTCGGCATGAATGACCGTACTCCTTGATCATTAGCCGGTGTCCAGTTAGGAGTTAATCCGTTTGCAAAAACAAGATACCCGCCAACAATGATGATCAAAGCAACTACGGCTATTTTCAACATAACCATTACATTGCTGAAATTCCGGCTTTCTTTGATGCCCCGGTATACCAGGTATGTTATCAGTACATTAATGACCAATGCAGGAAGGTCAAAAATAATTCGTAATCCCCCGGCAACCGGCGCCTGATTCCATGCGGCTAATACTTCTTCATTGGTACTTCCCCCTCCAATAGCATGCTTAGCTTCCATATAACTGGTAGAAAGGTATTCAGGAATATGTACATGCATTTTACTCATGAGAGAAGTAAAATAGTCACTCCAGCTATAAGCAACATAAATATTGCCGATGGAATATTCCATAATCAATGCCCAGCCGATGACCCAGGCAAACAATTCTCCAAAACTTGCATAGGCATAAGTGTATGCGCTACCGGCAACGGGTATGCGGCTGGCAAATTCTGAGTAGCATAATGCCGTAAATGCGCAGGCGATGCCGGTAATCACGAATAACAATATGACCCCCGGCCCCCCATGAAATACAGCAAATCCAAGACTGCTGAAGCTGCCAGCACCCAGGATGGCTGCAATGCCGAAAAAGGTAAGGTCTTTAGCAGTCAATACTCTTTTAAGCCCTGTGCCAGCATGCGGGTCATCACCCCCTTCCGAAAGTATAGACGAAATCTTCTTTGTCCTGAACAAGGAGTTAGACATCTGCAGCTGATTTTATTGTTTCAAAATAGCCAAAATTCCTTAACGGCGAACAGGGGTGACAGAATTCTCAATATTCTCTTTGGACAAGGGAATGCGCCAGGGCTACCAAAGGAATTTTTCGGCGGGAAAGCACCGCTATATTTTCCAGATGGTCGAGCGCTTCGTCGAGGTATTTATTTTTGAGTTGCAATGCCCATTGATCCACTTTGCAATCATGAAAGATCGATATCACTTTTTCTACTTTATCCGGGGCGTTCCCCTTCATCAATTCCTGCAAGGCCAGGTTTTGAGCTGCTGAACCGGATTCCAAAGCATGTATTAATAAAAAAGTCTTTTTATTCGTCAGGATATCACCGCCAACCTGTTTGCCGAACTTTTCAGGATCACCAAAAACATCCAGGTAATCATCCTGCACCTGGAAAGAAATGCCGAGTTTACGTCCGAATTCGTATAATAAGATTTGATTTCTTTCGCCGGCCCCACCCAGGATAGCGCCTAATTGTAAACTCGCTGCCAGCAAAACAGAAGTTTTCAATCCAATCATCTCCAGGTATTCATCATGGCTTACATATTCTCTTTTTTCAAAATCAATATCTAACTGTTGTCCCTCGCAAACTTCCCTGGCAGTTTTATTAAAGAGATGTAATACACGATGAATATGTTTCAGGCTGACCTTATTCAAGTAATCATAAGCGGCTACGAGCATCACATCACCGGCGAGCAAGGCAGTATTATCCCCAAACTTGGTATGAACTGTTTGCATTCCCCGGCGTAAAGGCGCTTTATCCATGATATCATCATGAATGAGTGTAAAGTTGTGAAAGAGTTCAATAGCGGTTGCTACCTGCCAAGCATCGGCATGAATGTCATCAAATAATTCATTGCCCATCAAAGCCAAAACAGGCCTTATTCTTTTGCCCCCCAAACTTAAAAAATATTCATTGGGTTTATAAAGAGATGCAGGCTCCCGCGGAAAATGCCGTTGTTCAAAATGTAAAGAGAATTTTTCAGAAAGTAATTCAAAACTGTTCATCTGAGTTGATTTATTCTTTTTCCTCCTTCAATTCTCCTGTTATCACCCATTCATAATCCAGTTGCCGCTTGGTTAAATTTGCCGCAACAACTTTTATCCACACCTTATCGCCCATCCTGAATTTTTTGCCGCTCCGGTGACCTACAAGACAATAATCTGTTTCAACATGACGGAAATCGTCGTAGTCTGTCAACGAACTAATACTAACAAGACCTTCACATTTATGCATAACAGTTTCCACCCAAAAACCAAATGCAGCAACACCACTGATAATGCCTTCAAACTCTTCCCCCAGGTAATTTTTCATGTACTCCACCTGTTTGTACTTATTCGCGGCCCGTTCAGAATCCATGGCGGCCCGTTCTCTTTCGCTGCAATGCTTGCATTTTTCTTCAAGTTTTTTATCAGGTACAATTTTATTTTGCAGGACTTTTTCAAGGATCCGGTGAACAATTACATCCGGATAGCGACGGATTGGAGATGTAAAGTGACAGTAATGATCAAATCCCAAACCATAATGCCCCACATTCTCGCTCGTGTACTTTGCCTTCGCCATAGTACGGATACCCAATTGTTCCAATACATGTTGTTCCGGTTTGCCCTGAACATCTTTCAGCATCAGGTTAAATGATTCAGCGATGGCCCGGGGTGAAGATGTATCAAACTTATGTCCGAATTTTTTCGCGAATGCTACAAAGGGCAGCAATTTTTCTTCATCTGGATCATCGTGTACACGATAAGGAAAGGGCAATGGCTTATCATGAATTTTTATTTTTGAGACGTTTTCCGCCACGATACGGTTTGCCAACAGCATGAACTCCTCGATTAACTGGTGCGATTCTTTACTTTCCTTAATTACAATTCCAATGGGCTTCCCTTTTTCATCCAGCTTAAACCGGACTTCCTGCGACGAAAAATTGATTGCTCCTTTCTTGAAACGCTCTTTGCGCATCCGCTGCGCCATTTTATTCAGGAACAAAATCTCATCACGATATAAGCCTTCCCCGTTCTCAATAATTTCCTGCACATCTTCGTAAGTATAACGATGGTCAGAATGGATTACGGTTTTGCCCAACCAGTAATTTTTCACATTTCCATTTTCATTAACCTGGAATATCGCGGAAAAAGTAAGTTTATCCTCCTTCGGCCGCAACGAACACAACACATTGGATATATGTTCGGGCAACATGGGGTTTACCCTGTCAGGCAAATAAACCGAAGTAGCTTTTTCATAAGCGAATTTATCCAGCACGGTGTCTTCCCGCACATAATGGCTTACATCAGCAATATGGACACCTATTTCATAATTACCATTCGGTAATAGCCGGAATGAAATAGCATCATCAAAATCTTTGGCATCGACCGGGTCGATAGTAAAAGTCAATATATCGCGGACGTCTTTCCGGTTTTCCAACTCGCTGGCTGAAATCGCATCCGGTATTCTTGCGGCTTCTTCCATCACATCGTCCGGAAATTCAATCGGGAATCCATTTTCTAAAAGAATCTCCTTCATGGCCGAGTCATTGGGCTCTTCTTCATTTAAAATGCTGACAACTTCACCCAACGGACGTTTGCCATTTTTTTCCCACTCAATTAATTTCACCACGACGCGGTTACCATCCCTGGCGCCATGAAAGTTTGATTCAGGAATATAAATATTGGGCATGGGTCTGTCCATCGAAGCAATGAAGAAAGCGAATCCCCGTCCGACCGGGTCATCCGGGCGGGCTTTATTCATTTCGATCTTGCCGATAAATTCTGTCCGCTTGCGTTGCACTACCTCCATAATTACGCCCTGCATACGTTTTTTCCCATCGCCGTATTTACCAATCTTTACTCTTACCGTATCGCCATGAAAGGCCGTATTAAAATCGCCGGGGCGGATCAGTATGTCTACTTCAGTTTCCGGCGAAATGACAAAGCCCATTCCTGAACGGGTTATATCCAATACGCCTTTTACCATCCGTTCGTCGGATGACTTCTTATCTTTTGTTTTCTTTTTTGAATCTTTCCTTCCCATATAATAGCGGTTCTTCTCTTTTAAAATTTTCAATGAAATTAATTACAAGGTTGTTAAATGCGTCCGCTCCGTTAAATAAAAAACGGTGCCGGATAGGTATAACATAAAACGGTAAGTTGCTGATATCATCCCGGAATTTAATTAACCGCATGGCATCTTTTTCTGTTGTCAGGATCATTTTGTTTCCGGAGTCAATTTTTTCAAATTTTTTTTTTATTTCTTTCAGGTCATCAATGGTAAAAATATGATGATCCGGGAAATGACTCATGTAATATGTTTTGCTGTTTTCTTCCAGCATCTTTTTTAAGGGCGCAGGGTTGGCTATTCCCGCTACCAGCAATACCTCAGCGTCACGGTTCAATGGTCTTACGGTATGCTGCATAATATGATAAGGCTGGTCATATTGAATAGCCGTGAAAAATACCTGCTGCTGTTCCAATGGCTGTATTTCATCAATAATAGCAGCAGATTCTTCTTTGGTCAGATCGATTTTACATTTAGTGACTATAATAATATCTGCTCTTTTATACGACGATTTAAGATCCCGGAGATCGCCGGTTGGCAAATAAAAATCCCGGGTAAAAAGATTATTATAATCTGTGAGCAGAATATTAAGTCCTGCTGTAACAGCCCGGTGTTGAAACGCATCATCCAGGATAATTACCTGCGTACCGGGTTTATCATGAAGTAATTGAGGAATAGCAACTATTCTTTCTTCGCCTACCGCAACCGGCACATCGGGAAATTTAAGATGAAACTGCATCGGCTCGTCGCCAATATCAAGCGCAGTGGCATTTTCATTGGCGAGCGCATACCCTTTGGTTCTGCGTTTATAGCCACGGCTTAACGTTGCCAGGCGAAAACGGGATTTCATATTCACAATAAGATATTCCACCATGGGTGATTTGCCAGTACCCCCTACGGAGATATTGCCAATACATATGACCGGCAGACCGAATGAAGCAGCCTTAATAATATTCTTATCATAAAACCAATTTCGCATAGAAACTGCCAGCCAGTAAACCAACGCCAGCGGCAGGAGTAAAATGCGGAACGATTTCAGGGAGACGTTAGAAAACATACACGTTATGCGGGGAGATACAAATGTCTAAAGGTATGTCAAATTCATGGCGGTCATCG
>JAOQAL010000136.1 GCA_025963615.1 Chitinophagaceae bacterium
CCCGGTTCCGGAAGTCGTGTAGGTTTTACCAAATTCAAAAAAACGGAGGTGATTATTTTTCCGGTTAAGATTATGGGCGATGGATTCCAGGCCGGTTTCCAGCATGGAAGGCCGCATAATATTCAACTCTGCACTCAGGTTATTCAGCATTTTTACTGCATATCTTAATTCTTCTTCGTTAAAGTAAGCTGAATTGGTTATGGAGTTGGTCATTATTTCGTTAAAGCCAAGCCCTACCAGGTAATTGGAAACTTTTTCCCTGTAAACCTCCGCCAGGTAATTTTTTTCCACTGCCGGAGAAATTGTTATGGCAACGGGGATTTCTACATTATCCAGCCCATCAATCCGAAGAATTTCTTCGACAAGGTCGGCCGGCAGGCTGATATCTGTTTTATGATAAGGCACTGCTACTCTTATTTCATCAATTCCATCTTTTATAATTTCAAAACCAAGGCTAATAAGAATATTTTTTACGGTATCGGGGGGATAATTCTTTCCACTTAATTTTTTCAGGTAATGATATTTCAGGCTTACCTCGGTTTTTGGTTTTGGGTCGGGATAAATGTCAACCAATCCGGATGCAATTTCACCCCCGCAGATTTCTTTTATCATTAAAGCCGCCCTTTTCAGAACATTTACAGTATTTGAAATATCCGTTCCCTTCTCAAACCGGGTAGCTGCATCCGTGCGCAGATTATGCCGGAAAGAAGTTTTGCGGATACTGACGGGCTCGAAGCAGGCGCTTTCCAGGAAAATATTCTTTGTCTTATCCGAAACGCCGCTGTGCAAACCGCCGAATACCCCCGCCATACAGATTCCTCCTTCAGCATCGCAGATCATTAAATCTTCTTTACTTAATTTTCTTTCTTTTTCATCCAGCGTCATAAAAGCCGTTCCTTCGGGAAGATTTTTTACAATGATTTTTTTCCCGCGTATTTCATCGGCATCAAAAGCATGAAGCGGCTGACCGGTTTCATGCTGGATATAATTGGTAATGTCAACAATATTGTTAATTGTGCGGAGACCAATGGCTTTCAGTTTTTCCTGTAGCCATTTGGGTGATGTTCTGATCGTGACATGGGCTATGCTTATTCCGCTATAGCGGGGACAAGCGGTGGCATTTTCCACTTTTACATCAACGGTTAATGAAGTATTGTCGGCTTTAAAACCATTGCTATAAGGTAATTTCGGCCTGATATCTTTTTTTTCATGATGATTTAAATAAGCACACACATCTCTGGCCACACCCCAATGGCTCATCGCATCCATCCGGTTGGGCGTAAGTCCTATTTCATAGATCCAGTCTTCGTAAAGTTTGAAATAATCCGCGGCAATGGTTCCAGGTTTCACATCATCTGGCAAAACAAGTATCCCGCTATGGGATGTACCAAGGCCTATTTCATCTTCTGCGCAGATCATACCATGACTTTCTTCACCTCTTATTTTAGCTACTTTCATGGTCAGTGGATCACCGGTAACAGGATAGATAGTGGTACCAACAGTAGCTACTATTACTTTCTGTCCAACTGCTACATTCGGCGCACCGCATACAATATTTAAAGGTTCACCCCGCCCTATATTTACTTTTGTAAGTTTCAGTTTACTGGCATTAGGGTGTTCTTTAACTTCCAGCACTTCCCCGGAAACGAGTCCTTTTAAGCCACCCTTTACTTCTTCAAATTTTTCAAGGCTTTCTACTTCAAGGCCAATTGAAGTCAAAATTTTACTGAGCTTTTCCGGTTCTATGCCGCCAGTTAATGAAACGGGCAGGTATTCAATTAGCCATTTGTAGGAGATAGTCATATCCGATTGCTTAAATTCTTTTTTTAACTGCAGTTCACTATTCGTTTTGCAGGCAGACAAAGATAATTGTTTGGTTGCAGATAGGATTTGTAGCCTCTGAATGATGATACCGGAAGATGGGGGATTTAAGCAGCCAGGCTTTTAATGACAAATCAGAAATGATAGAAAATAAATGAGGAAGATCAGATCGCCTATTGAAAGCAATTAATTACAGGCCGGCGAGACCCACGCAGGGTACCCGATAAATTTTATTCTATAATATTTTGTAAATGGATGGAAATATTCTGTTTGCCAATATTGGCTAACCCGTAATTTTTTTTACCGGATTCTTTAATAATATTAAAAGATAAAATAGTTCAGGCAACCATCTCTACCTTAAATGCGAGACTGAACCAGGTAAAGAAAACACCATCCATATTATTGGAATCTGCATTCCATTCCTGGCCGTATGAGCAAGGTTCGTTACTGGCCCGCACTAATTCGCCGATGCCCACCATGGCATCCGGACTTTGCAGGCGAAAGCCATAGATTTTATCTTTTACCAGCGATATATCGGTTAAAGAAAAGGATAACCATTTGGACTCATCGTTCTTGCTTACGGCCACAGATGACCAGGCAAAAGATTGCTTCCAGTTTTTAGAATCATGGTCAAACTCGTGTAAGGATAGCCTCATTTCGCCCGGGCGTTGTATCACCGATGAATATACTTGTATGTTATCCAGCCTGCCATCAGAAGGGCATTTAAACGTTTGCCCACCAAAATGATCAATACTGTCGTTCTGAAGATGGCCAATCCATAACGTCGTGTTGTTTTTTGTCTGGCTGAGCAGAGAGCGAATGGGGCTTGCATTTTTCATTGTTTCCATAGTCATAAAAATTTAGTGTTGAAAAAAATGCAGCAGCGGTTTTGGAAGAGCAATATTATTTCAACTTATTATTATCTGTTTTTATTGTACGGCACTACGACTATTTATACACAGAACCCGGTTTTTATCAGGTCTGCATAAGGTATAATACTTGTTTTATATGATAAAATGTAAGCTGCAGACGGTTTTAGAAAGGTTTTTTATTATGACAGCAGATCAATAACAGCCGAAAGGCTGTGTTTACGGCATTTTTGGGCAGTCGCTTACTTATTGTTTTTTGCGGTAAAGCCTGCCTGTATTGTATTTGCAATTAAAAAACGCAATAATTAATGCCGTAAATCCCTGAAAAGTCCATTATGGCGAATGAAAATGCTGACCAAGAGATCCAGCTCTTTTTTTTTAGCACAGGGAGTGTTAATTTCATTTAGGCCAGGACTAAAAACTTTTTTAAATTGTGGAAGACCATGGGTAATTATGTTGATAAGCCTTGAATCTCTGTGAATAAGCTTGTGAATGCGCTGTGAATAAGAAATCTTTTTTATACGTTTTTTCTCATTCTATATTCGCCGTCCTGACTGCAGGGAAAACATTCCGATAACGTTGAGGTAACAATTTCTTTACACAAGGCTGGAATACTGACCCAAGGTCATCCTGCATTTTGCGGGACTGATTTTTTAACCCATTTATTCTTTATATAACTGATGGATATTACTAACTTAAACCGGGACCGCAAGCAGCGCCGGAAATCCAGCCCTGACCTTAGTACCATGGTGTATGGCAAAGTGCCGCCGCAGGCGAAAGACCTGGAAGAAGCTGTGCTGGGCGCCATAATGCTTGAAAAAAGCGCTTTTGATACGGTGATTGAAATTCTGAAACCTGAGTGTTTTTATGTAGAAGGGCATCAGCGTATTTTTAAGGCGATGCAGGGCTTGGCCCAAAAAAGCCAGCCGATTGATATTCTAACCGTGGTAGAGGAATTGCGTTTTCGCGAAGAACTGGAAATGGTAGGAGGGCCTTATTACGTTACCAAACTTACGAATACAGTTGTTTCGGCTGCTAATATACAGGCGCACGCCAGGATTATTCTGCAAAAATTTATTCAACGGGAATTAATCCGCATCAGCGGCGAAATTATCGGTGACGCGTATGAAGATAGTACCGATGTTTTTGATCTGCTGGATGATGCTGAAAGTAAATTGTTTGAAATAACCAACAATCACCTGCGTAAGAATTTCGATACCATTGATTCTGTATTGGTGAAAACCATTCAGCGCATTGAAGATC
>JAOQAL010000141.1 GCA_025963615.1 Chitinophagaceae bacterium
TGTATGAAGATAAGGATATGCAGTTATTTCCGCGTGTCTGGGATAGAAGTAACGACCAGGGACATGCGGATTTTTATGTTGACTGGCTGGAATTGAACCGGAATGCACCGGAAACAGATCCTGATAAACTAATTGAATTTCCGGAAGGCAGTGGTAATAATATCCGCATTCCGAATTTTAAAGATAATGTTTCGTGGTTCTTTAGTTACCAGATGGGCTTAATGTACTGGCGTTATTTCATGTGGGATTTTGCCGGTAAGCAGAACGATATACAAGGATTTGGCAGTAAGCGGGATGGTAACTGGATAACGGGCATTTCGTTCCTGGATAATAAACGCCTGGGCGATCAAAATAAGCTGCCAGATAGTATTAAAAACAATAAAGCCCATAATACACTCTACCTGCTTCCATTTATATTAGGCATCGTCGGTTGTGTATTTCAGTTTTTGAGAAACCGGTCTGATTGGGTTGTAAACTTCCTGCTCTTCTTTTTAACAGGAATTGGTATCGTAATCTATCTAAATCAACCTGGCAATCAACCCAGGGAACGGGATTATGCCTATGTGGGTTCTTTTTATGCATTTGCGGTATGGATTGGCCTGGCCGTAGTTGGCTTTGTTCGCCTGGCGCGTGAAAAAGAAGATAAACAAACCTTATACAACACACTTATTTATGGTTCTGTGTTAAGTCTTGTCATCGGTATGATGAGTTCATCACCATCAACGGGTGGCGATGCTATATTTACCGGGCTGGTATTTGCACTTTTATTTGCGCTGGTAACAGCCGCCATAACTTTCCTGGTAAGGGCCGTATCATCTGCAGGACAAAATGCGAAAACAGCGAATATAGTAACAGCCCTCCTTTGCCTGGTTGTGCCGGTTATAATGGCGCAGCAGGAATGGAATGATCATGACCGCAGTAAAAAAGAGCTGGCCCGTGATATCGCAAAAGATTATCTGGAAAGTTGCGCTCCTAATGCCATTATTTTCACATTTGGAGATAACGATACCTATCCATTATGGTATGCGCAGGAAGTAGAAGGCATCCGTCGTGATATCCGTATTATCAATAACAGCCTGTTAGGTATTGACTGGTATATCAACCAGCTTCGATATAAAATAAATCAGAGCGACTCACTGGATGTTATTTTTACACCCGACCAGATAGAAGGACATAAAAGAGAATATTTACGGTTCAGTGCTGATAAAAGCATTGATCAGAATGTATATTATAAACTGGGGGATGCAATGAAAGCGTTCCAGGATGACAGGTACCTGCAAACATTCCCGGTACGCCGTTTTAAATTAGATATTGATACGGCCCTGGTGAGAAAAAATGGAACCGTAAATCCAGGTGATACTGTTTTGAATGAAATGCCTTTTGAGTTACCTGCGGGAAAAAATGATCTTGGAAGAAATGACCTTATCATATTAAGCATCATTGCCGCCAATAATTTTAAAAGACCCGTTTATTTTACCTCTCCTTATGGAGAACTGGGATTTGGCCAATATATCAGGAAAGATGGCATCTCGTACCGCCTGGTACCGGTCAAAAACAAATTTCCGCAGCAAAACTGGATTGTTGACCAGGCTATGCGCCAGGCAAGATTGGGCGGCACGCCCATCCGCGATAATAATGAGGATTTCATGTTTAAAAACCTGATGGATAAATTTGCTACCGGTGGTGCAGGCAAACCGGGCGTTTATTTTGATGAAGAGAACCGCCGCCATCTGCTGACGCTACGTTCCGCATACGGCGAACTGGCTGGTAATCTTGCGGATGATGGCAGAAAAGAAGACGCTAAAAAAGTTCTGGCGAAATTCGAATCGATGATCAACCTGGATAATTTTCCTTATGCCCTGGTCAGCCGGTATAATCAGCATAACCAGACAGCGCTTTTATATCTCGAGGGCGCTTATAAAGCGGGTGATACCGTTCTTGCTGAAAAAGTAGATAAGGCGGTACGAAAGGACCTTGAACAGCAAAAACGTTATTATGACTACATGAAAACTGATCGTGAATCATTGTATAACACGGTAGGACTGGAAGATCAGGTTAATTCCATTTTATTAACCGTATTAGACCAGATTGAAAAAAAATATGGAAAGCCGGACAATGCCTTACAAAAGGAAAATGGAGGCAGTATTATCAATACACTGCCGGGAAATAAAAGGGACAGTGGCCTGAAAAAAGATAGTACTAAGTAAATAACACGAAACCCCTGCATCAGCAGGGGTTTTTTGATTGAACAATGTTATGTTTCAGTTGTTGTTAACAGGATGAAATGCTAAGGCATAATTGTTGTAAATTGCTTATGCAGCAACCCGGAATAGTATGAAAGGATTTCACTTTACAAAATTCGACCCCGATAGTCAAAGCAAAAGCCGCTTTGAACAACTGCTTGATATATTCATGCAGATATTGACTTATACCAGTGGTGATGTTGGCGAAGCCATGTCATGGATGAATGAATTAGACAAACAATATCAGATGACTGATGGTGAATATGGTATGGGGGATTTTATTGATGAAATGAAGGAGAAGGGATACCTTACCGAAGACAATCAAAAAGGTGAAATAAAAATAACGCCAAAAACAGAACAAGGTATCCGCAAAAAAAGCCTGGAAGACATTTTCGGGAAACTGAAAAAAACAAAACAGGGCGATCATCACAGTTATAAACCGGGACAGGGGGATGAAATTAACCCGGAATCAAGGCCGTTTCGTTTTGGAGATATGCTGGAACAGATAGATTTCACCGAATCCATCCGCAATGCACAGATCAATCATGGGGTGGAAAGTTTTATGATGCAGGAAGATGATCTGAGTATTCATGAAACAGATTTCAAAGCGCAGACCTCCACCGTATTAATGATTGATATTTCGCATTCAATGATATTGTATGGGGAAGACAGGATCACTCCGGCCAAGAAGGTAGCTATGGCCCTGAGTGAATTAATTACTACAAAATATCCTAAAGACACGCTGGATATTGTTGTGTTTGGCAACGATGCCTGGCCGGTGGAAATAAAAGACCTTCCTTATCTGCAAGTAGGACCTTATCATACAAATACCGTAGCCGGTCTTGAACTGGCCATGGACATTTTGCGAAGACGAAAGAACCCGAACAAGCAGATCTTCATGATCACCGATGGTAAACCCACCTGCCTGAAAATCGGGAAACGATATTATAAAAACAGTTTCGGGCTTGACAGGAAAGTGGTAAACCGGTGTATGAACCTTGCAGCACAATGTAAAAAACTTAAAATACCGATCACTACTTTCATGATTGCGACAGACCCCTACCTGCAACGCTTTGTACAGGAGTTTACGGAAATGAATCATGGCAAAGCATTCTTTGCAGCACTGGATAAACTAGGCGCATTTATTTTTAAGGATTTTGAATCAGGAAAAAGGAAAACAGTTTATTAATTTTTCCAGCGAAGTAGGAATGGGTGACCGAACAATAAAGAGGAAAACATTTCTTGCCATACACTCCAAACCAACGATAGAGCCATCGCACGCATAAGAGCGACTCAACTAATAATGCTAAATAGAATTATCCCGATAGAGAGCTATCGGACTGGTAACATAAAAATATAAAATGGACATTACAAAAATCAGGACCCTGGGTGCATTAAAAGCAAGTGGCTATCAGCCGAGAACGATCAAAGAAGAAATAAGGCATAATCTTATCTCCAAGTTGAAAGCGAAAGAACCCACGTTCTCCGGTATAGTGGGGTATGAAGACAGTGTAATACCTGATGTGGAAAGAGCTTTACTCAGTAAGCACAATATACTTTTCCTGGGTTTGCGTGGCCAGGCTAAGACAAGAATGGCCCGGCAAATGATTGAACTGCTGGATGAGTACATCCCGGTGGTTACCGGCAGTGATATTAATGATGATCCATTACGACCTGTCTCAAAATATTCAAAGGACCTGGTAGCCGAAAAAGGAAATGATACATTGATAGAATGGGTTCACCGCAGCCAGCGTTATGGTGAAAAACTAGCAACACCCGATGTAAGCGTTGCCGACCTGATCGGTGATATAGACCCCATCAAAGCAGCGAATCTCCGCCTAAGCTTTGCCGATGAAAGAGTTATTCATTATGGCATCATACCAAGAAGTAACCGGGGTATTTTTGTAATTAATGAATTGCCGGACTTGCAGGCCCGCATACAGGTCGCCTTATTTAATATCCTGGAAGAAGGAGATGTACAGATACGGGGGTTTAAATTACGCCTGCCCCTGGATATTTTATTTGTGTTTACGGCTAACCCGGAAGATTACACGAACCGGGGCTCCATTGTAACTCCTTTAAAAGACCGTATTGAAAGCCAGATTTTGACCCACTATCCCAAGTCGCTGGAGAATGCGCTGGAGATTACGGAACAGGAAGCGAATATCGATGAAGAACAAAAAGAAAAAGTAAAAATAAGTGATCTGGTAAAACGGTTGATAGAACAGGTTGCCTTTGAAGCCAGGGGCAGCGAATTTGTAGACAAGAAAAGCGGTGTAAGCGCAAGGCTTACTATTTCAGCTTTTGAAAATGCGGTAAGCGCAGCGGAAAGAAGAGCCCTGGTTAATAATGAAAGCGAAACCCAGGTATGGATCAATGATTTGATCGGCATTATTCCTTCCATTACCGGTAAAATTGAATTAGTATATGAAGGGGAACAGGAAGGTCCCTACCAGGTTGCCATGAACTTACTGGAAAAAGCCATCCGCACCCAGTTCATTCAATATTGTCCCAATCCGGAGCTAATAAAGAAAAAGATTAAACCAAAAGCTGCGGGAGAAGGCAAGGAAGATAACAACCCTTACCGCGCCATCACAAGCTGGTTTGACAAAGGGAATAACCTGAATATTTTTTTCAATACAACGGATAAAGACAAAATACTGCTTCTTTATAAAGTAGACGGGTTGCATGGCCTGGTAAAAAAACATTTTCCCCGCGCAAATGAAATGGAAACGGCTTTGCTGATGGAATTCATTCTACATGGTTTGGCCAGTCATTCATTGATCAGCAAAAAAGTTCTTGAAACAAATGTGGAATTTAAAGATCTTATCGGAAGTATGATGAATCTCGGCAGCAAGAGTTATGAAGAGGAGTTTGATGAGGAAGGGTGAAGAAAATCAGAAATGAGAAATAAGGAATTAGAAATAAGAAAGTAAACCCGATTGATCTCACTATTTTCTCATTTTTCATTTCTTATTCCTCATTTCTTCTCTCCCTAATCTTCCTTAGTACCCAATTGCCCTCGCAACTTTCTCATTCCTCATTTCTCATTTCTTATTTCCCATTTCTTCTCTCCCTAACCTTCCTTAGTGCCCGATTGCCCTCGCCACTTTCTCATTCCTCATTTCTCATTTCTTATTTCTCATTTCTTCTCTCCCTAACCTTCCTTCATTAAATAATATTAACCTCCCGTTCAAGAGTCACGCCGAACTTGGATTGAACGCTCTGCACAATGCGTTCCGACAAGTCAAAAATTTCATGGCCTTTCGCATTATTGTAATTTACTAAAACCAGCGCCTGTTTGGCATGCACCCCGGTATCACCTTCCTTGTATCCTTTCCAGCCGCATTGTTCTATGAGCCATCCTGCGGCGAGCTTGACAGAACCATCCGCGTTTTCATAACCCACCATGTTTGGAAATTCAATTTTTAACTGATCGTATTTTCCTTTTGCTACCGAAGGGTTTTTGAAAAAACTTCCTGCATTGCCAATTTTTTCCGGATCAGGCAATTTGGAAGAACGGATATTGATAACAGCTTGGGAAATATTTTTAATGCTAAGCTCTTTGATACCCATTCGCTCCAGTTCCTTTTCCAAGGCTTCATATTTTATATTGAACGTTGGTTTTTTGCATAATTTATAGGTCACATTCAGAATGACAAACTGATCTTTATACCGGCGTTTAAAAATACTTTCGCGATAACCGAATTCACAATCTTTTGAAGCAAATGTATAATTGGTTTTTTCATGAATGTGAAATGCTTTTAACTCATAAAACACTTCTTTTATTTCCACTCCATAAGCGCCAATATTTTGCATAGGTGAAGCGCCCACGTTGCCGGGTATCAGTGAGAGATTTTCAACTCCCGCCCAGTTGTTTTCAATACAATATAAAACGAACCAGTGCCAGTTTTCTCCCGCACCCGCTTTGATATAGATGTTTTCTTCATCCTGCTTGACTACTTCAATCCCTTTGATTTCATTTTTGATCACGAGACCATCAAAATCTTTTGTAAAAAGAATATTACTGCCACCGCCAAGCGTAAGCGTGGGAAGTCGCGAATGTTGAGCAGCCAGGAGTTCGGACAGTTCGTCTGAATTACGGAAGGAAGAAAAAAAACGGGCATGAGCATCAACGCCAAAAGTATTATAGCCCTTTAATGAAATATTTTCCTGAATTTGCATATTGAATATTGAAATCAGTAACAATTATACAGTAAAATAATGAGTGCAAAAACTGCGGCTTTACTGGGTGCTACCGGCATGATTGGTTCTTACCTGCTGGAACAATTGTTAAATGATCCCTGGTTTGACACCATACGGGTTATTGTGCGCAGGCCTTTTGCCAACAGCCATCCAAAGATAGAAGTAAAGCTGGTTGATTTCAACGATTATGAATCGCTTAAACTGGCTATTGATGGAAGCGACGTTCTTTTTTGCGCTATTGGCACCACACAAAAGAAGGTGAAAGGGGATAAAGAATTATATAGGAAAGTCGATTTTGATATCCCGGTAAAAGCAGAGAAGATCTGTGAAGAAACCGGCTGTAAAAAATTTGTAATCGTTAGTTCCGTTGGTGCCAACAGCCAAAGCGGCAACTTTTATTTGAAATTGAAAGGTGAATTAGAAAGCGTATTGGAACAAATGGGTCTGGAAGGAATGGAATCGGTTCATATCATGCAGCCGTCCATGTTACTTGGCAACAGAAAGGAGAAACGCCCTGGCGAAAAAATAGTACAGGGTGCTATGAGGTTTATTTCTTTTATCCTTGCCGGTTCGTTACGGAAATATAAACCCATACACGGTAAAGTAGTAGCCGCCGCTATGCTAAATGCAGCCAAAACAGATAAGAAAGGTGTATTCAGGTATGGATATGATGAAATCATGGCTATGACCAGCTAAGTAGTGTCTATCCTGGCAGCTTCTAAAAATTTTAACATGTAATCCGGGCAACTTTATAAGGCAGATTCTTTATTATCAATAATACAATCCCCTTCTTTAAAATTTGCTGCTTTATGAAATGGATCTTTACTATCTCCCTTGTATTATTTGAAGTAGCCGGCAGTGCCTTTGCTGAAACGATATGGCAAGAACTGGATCAAATCAATGCAAATTTTAAATGTGCGCAAAAAAATCATTGAACGAAAACTG
>JAOQAL010000180.1 GCA_025963615.1 Chitinophagaceae bacterium
AAGTTAAATGCATCAGGTACCCCATGGAGCCCTATGATAATCATTTTAGTTATAACCGGTTAAGCGAGGGAGCTGCACAAGTAAAAAAAAATACAGATTTCCTTTTAGCCCATGCAGAAGAATTGAAGCCAATAACCGGCGATATCAGCGGCAAAAAGATTGTCCGAGTTGTAATTACCAATTACCCAATTTTCACGGGTTGTATTATTGAAAACGTACCTATTATGGATTTTTACCTGTTTGAAGGGTATATGATTTACAATCAGGTCATTTATTTTACAAGTTATTCCGAGAATAATGAGATCGTAACTGAACGTGAAAGGGCGACTTTCTTATATAATACCGAAACAGAGTTTTGTGCCAACCTCGATGATCACCTGCGCAACAATCGCCTGCTGAAAATGTACGGGCCGAAAGTGAAAATACATGATCAAAAAATGACGATTAACGAATTCCCGGTGCAGGTCTATTTACAGATGGCCTCTTTCCAGGAGGCGCAGGTTTAGCAAGGCTTTATATTCTTATCTTCGTTTAAGATGAACGCAATTAGAAAACCGCATAACCTGATTACAGAATATTGGGACGATATGGAATTTTTTTTAGCGGAAGCTGAAAAGGTTGAAAAATGGCGGGTAGAAACCGATGCCCCTATTTTTCCAAAAAGATATATCCGGCACTGTATTTTATCAGCATTCCTGTTTCTGGAGGCTTTTATAAATGGTGAATATTTTGAGCAGATGAATTTTGCTGATGGCATCAAGGACCTGAAACCTATTCAAAAAAGGGATATGGAAACGATGATCATAAAAACATCATTCGATATAAAGTGGTCAATATGGATAGCGGACTTTATGGAGCAATCTAAACCCAATTTGCAAAATGACGTGCCATATAAAAACCTTCTAAAATTAAAGTCATGGAGAAATCAGCTAACTCATTTTAAGCTCCACGAACTGTTTATCGTAGCACACGAAATTCAAACTATTTCAAATGCAAGAGAAGCCCGTAAATTTTCGCGGGAGGCTATCAAATGGTACTATGACAAAACAAATTTTGAAGTACCGGAATGGATAAAGCGGGATATAATCAACTAATAATAATCTTTATTTTTTATTTAGCGCCGATTTAATTTTGCGTTCAAATTCACTCATACTATCCATCGCTTCTCTGGTTACACCATCAATAGCAGTAACTCCCTTATATATGGTTTTTACGGCAGACAATAATTTGCTATCCCTGCACAAAAAATAATTAACATTCATAGCAGCTATGGCATGGTGTCCATCAAGAATAAGGCCACCGGTAGGAATCTTTCCCATGTTTAAAGCTTTTTCCAGTTCATTGACAATGATTGTATAATACATTTTAGGTGTGCCCAATTTGGAATAGAACCGGTCTTGCAAAGCGTTTAGCAAGGCGGCAATATCACCTCTCTCTGGGTTGTTACCAAGTCTTGAAACGAGATCGGGATGTAGGGGTTTTACGCTTCTATCATTAGTAGGGTTCCATTTTTTACTGATGTTCAAAAATTGGATAGAAAATAAGGCATCGTCAAAATACTCGAATACCTGATTCACTGCGAAATTTAGCTCCTCGTTTGAATATCCTTCAATGAACTCCTGTTTGTTGTTTTTAAGGAATGTCACCGCAGATTTATCGACTGGATAAGTTTTTTCTCGCAGCGTTTGCTCCAACTTTTGCAGGTCTTCGGTACTCATTTGATCATACGATGCAAATATATTCTCCTGATCAAATTGCTTATCCCGGAGTTGATTTAAACGCATGGCCAATTTAGCTTTTGGGTCTTCAAATAAATCAGCATGAATGATCTGTGTAATTATTTTGGGCCGGATAATTCCCGGAAAACCGGCTCTACAGTCATAATCCTTTAGTGCCGCTAATTGCCCAAGCAGAGCGATATAGATCTGTTGCGATTGCTTTTTTAATTTTTGAATCGGCCCATAAGCAACTTCACCCGGCCATACCTTTTCCACATTCACTAAAAAGTTTTCGATGACCGCTGTTTCATAAGCTGGCATCATGCGTTGTCCGCGTATTAGCGTATTTAAGGCCAGGGCCATGTTATTCCTGTGGTTATAATTAGAATTCAAAGCAATTTCCAGGCAATTGCCGGGGCTTGCCCAAACTTCGATGGTGCCATTTTCGCTTAATTCTAATAGGTATTTACCCCATCTGGTGGTTTCCCAGGGTTTGTCTTTGGGGGCAACATCATTCAGGATGTTGGTATCAATATATACTTTCAGTGGTGTGTTCATGTGATTATGTCGGTAAGTAAAGGTAGTAATTACTATTTTTGCAGGATGACAGATCAGGAGCTGATAGCGTATTTTGAAGCAGTAACATTACCCGAAATACTTAGAATAGACCGCGCTACCACGCAGTACGAAGTTAAAGATGCTGTTGGAAGAAATTTAGCGATGTTAAAAGAAGGCGACAAGGGCGGACATGCCAAACACCGGTTAACACAAATTATGAATGCTATCCAGCACCCGTACAATGGCCCGGAAATACCCGGACGATAGGGACAACAAAAGATCCTACTATTTAAATTGGCTTCATAATTTTATAAATTACAGTTTCTTCTTACATACTTTAACATATTTAAATGTTGATGGATAAAGCTAACTTGTAATCTGATAAAATTTGTTTGACGTTGAAATCATATTAGCAGAAGCTCCGCCATTTTCGGTCACGTTGGAGATCAGCAGGCGCGAAACTGAACTTGATATTGTTCCGCATTGGTTCAGCGGAGAAAATTTCTGTAGTTTTTATATTTTCCAGGCGGGCAATGAGCTTGGCACCATTAATAGTACAGATATTAATGAATGGGAATGGTTAACAGAACCGGATCTGAAGTGGTTGGCCCAGCTTATCGGCAATGAAATTGACTGGCATTACCTATAATCTGTAACGAATGTTACGGAATCAAACTAAAACAGGCTTGCCTGTTCTGCCGGAGGCTCATCCTGACCAAACACCGGC
>JAOQAL010000201.1 GCA_025963615.1 Chitinophagaceae bacterium
TTTGAGGCAGAAAGGATTTTCTGCCGGTGTGGAGGAAGAAGCAACGGCCCTGCAGGCTCTGCAGCAAATTGATTATACCAGTAACTGGCTTTTTTTTCTTGCCCTGAAAGCTGTCTTGTGCAGGAATAAAACCCAGTCAGATGCATTTGATGGCTTGTTTCATGAATACTGGAAGCAATTGGATAAAGCAGTGGATGCAAAAGAAAAAGACGAAACAGAAAGGAAGCAGCGTCCTGTTTCTCCGCCGGTTCAATTCAAATCATTAAAGACCTGGTTGCACGGAAATAAAAATAATGAGACTGAAGAAACGGCTGCTTATAGTATAGAAGAAAATCTTTCACAAAAAGATTTTTCATCGGTGCCGGATCATGAAATAGAAGAATTGATACAATATATAAAAGCATTATCAAAACGGTTGGCTGCGAAAAGGAACAGGCGATATGAATTTTCGCGTCAAATTGATTTGCCCGATTTACGGAGAACGCTCCGCAAAAACCTGCGCCGGGGTGGTGAACTACTGGATATTATTCACCGCAAACCCAAACCCAACCGGGCAAGGCTGCTTGTGTTTTGTGATGTAAGCCAGTCAATGGAACTCTATACGGCGTTTTTAATTCAATTTCTTTACGCATTTCAACAGGTGTATAACCGGCTGGAGACATTTGTGTTCAGCACTTCGTTGCAGAGAATAACACCGGTGTTGAAACAAAAAAATTTTAGTAACATGCTGGATAGTCTCAGTGCAGGCAGGAATGGCTGGAACAGCGGTACAAAGATTGGTGAATCGCTGGATGAGTTTGTAAGGGAGTATGGCCGGCAATTACTTACTTCAAAAACTATTGTCATCATCCTGAGTGATGGCTGGGATACCGGGAATATGGAATTGCTCGAAAAGAACCTGGAAATCATTTCGTCGAATTCAAAAAAACTGATCTGGTTAAATCCGCTGGCGGGGTATGAAGCTTACCATCCCGATGTTGCCGGTATGAAAACAGCGATGCCCTATATCGATTTGTTTGCGCCGGTTCACAATGCAGAAAGTTTGCGAATGCTGGGTAAATGGTTATGAAATTTCAACCGGAAAAGCTTTTCAGCCAGGCATCATAGTCTTCCGGGGTGTCGATATCAAACCTGCCCATTGGAAAATCAAGTGTGGCTACCGCATCGGGCCTTTGCTGTAAAATTTTTCCGGCGCCTTTGTCGCCTTTTAGTGAAAGCAAATCCGGAAAAAATGTTTTATGAAAAACAGCGGGTGTTCCAATGATGTTTTCATAAGTACATGCAGCAATGGGTTTCAAAGATTGTTTTTGGGTATTGATCAATTCATTTAATAAAGCAGAAGTTATATAGGGTTGGTCGCATACCATTAGCAGCGCTCCATCACAGGCAATATATTTTTTTTGCAAGGCATTGATACCGCAGCGGATCGAAGAGGCAATTCCTTCCTGACAGGCATCATTCATTACATACACTGTATTGTCCCCGTCAGGTTCTGAAATCAATGTTGATGCATTGGCGCCCAATACCACTAGCACAGGTTGCAAGCCAGCATGCGTTATAACATCTATCATATGCTGTAAAAAACTTTGAGCATTATAAGCAAGCAGTTGCTTCGGTTTTCCCAACCGGGATGAAGTGCCTGCTGCAAGCAGGATAACCCCACAATTGTTTATTTTATACTTATTTCCAGGAATAATAAACGCATTTAACTTTTAATACGCACTTCTTCGATAAATGTTTGCGAAGGGGAATGTATCGTGTCAGTGCCGGTTCTCAGGAATTGGCCCTGCCTGCCGGCCAGCACCGTTTTTATCTCCGCCAAAATAGATAATGCGATTTCTTCAGAAGTTTCCGCACCGATATCAAGGCCTACCGGTCCATATAGTATGGCCCGCTGTTGGTCCGTCAATATAATTCCCTCTTCTTTCAATTCACGTAGCATCCGGTCCATTTTTTTCTTAGGTCCAAGGGAACCGATATAAACTGTGTTTTTGTTTATTAACGCACGCAACATCGCAAGATCATAATTGTAATTGTGTGTCATCAATAAAAAAACGGTCTGGTCATCAATTACTAATTGGTCCAGCACATTCTCCGGTTTTGAAACCAATACCTGGCAGGCTGAAGCGAATCTCTCTTTTCTTGCATAATTAGGCCTGCCATCTACGATCGTGCTTTCCCATCCCAGCACATCAGCCATCTGTACCAATGGCATCACATCATTGCCGGCACCGATAATAATTAAAGAAACGGGTGGCTTGAGGAATTCAATAAAGACAGTGAGATTTTCATTTTCCGAAATATAATTTTTAAATGAAGTGGCATGGTTTTGCAAGGCAGCTTTTGCGTCCTCAATTAAGATGTCGTTTAATACCGGTATCTGCCCGGTGATACTATTATCTTCTTTTATTAATAAGCAGGTGCCTGGCTGTGGCTTTTTTTTATCCTGTAAAGAATAAAGCGTTACTAATACGGAGGATTGCCGCTGTGCGGTTATTGATTTAAAAAAGCTGATGGGGTTATTTTCATTTTTTATATCGATCGGTTCTATCAGCACCTGAATAATACCATTGCATCCTAAACCAACGCCAAACTTTGCATCATCATCATCCATGGTGTCGTAGGTTACCAGCATTGATTTTTGTTGCGTCATTACGTGCAGGGCTTTTCGAAGCGCATCGCCTTCCAGGCATCCACCACTGATCGCGCCTGTCAGCTCACCATCTTCCGTGATCAACATCCGGGCGCCGGGGCGGCGGTACGAGGAGCCGTCAACATGTACCACGGTGGCAAGCGCTGTTTGTTTTCCTTTTTTTTGTGCTTTGTCAAAAGCTATTATAATGTCTTTGATCTCTTTCATACCAATGTCAGCAATTTAACAAATTTTAAGAAGATGAGTTTTGAAAATCCGGAAGGGCGGTTACCGGGGATGTCGTTTCTTTGCCTTTAATGAAAAATTATTTTTTAAACAATGCATTGACGGCCGCTTTCTTTTTCATCATACATTTTATCGATGCTCAAAACCCGGCAGCTGGTTCATTTGTGATGCCTTCGCTGGCGCCGCGGATACAAAAAGATGGAACCATCGTTTTTCGTCTTCGTGCACCAGCAGCTTCCAGGGTGGTGGTGAAAATTGAAAATTCTTCGCTGCCGATGAGTAAAGATAAAAAAGGTATCTGGAGTGTTACCACCCCAAAGATGGAGCCGGATATTTATGCTTATACTTTCGTTGTGGATAGTCTTTCGTTGCCCGATCCAGCTAACCCGCTAATGCGCTCATCGTATTTTGGCGGTGGACAAAGTTTATTAATTGTTCCGGGCTCACCACCACAAGACTGGGAGGTGCAGGATATTCCTCACGGAACCATAACACGCCATCTTTATAAATCGAAAATCATTGGCGATAACAGGGAGTATTATGTTTACACCCCTCCGGGTTACCGTCCCGGCAATTCACAGTCATTTCCTGTTCTTTACCTTCTGCATGGCATGGGCGATGATGCCAGGGGATGGACTC
>JAOQAL010000202.1 GCA_025963615.1 Chitinophagaceae bacterium
TACCACTGGCGGCCCATTTCCTGCCCTCCCCGGGTATGGGCGATCGCAAATATAAATCCCCGGTTCAGCAGGCTCAAACGATGGCTGCTGAAATTGGTTTCGGTGCTGTATCCATAAGATCCATAGGCATACAGCAGTAATGGATTTTGCCCGTTGGTATTCATGCCTTTTTTGTAAACAATCGAAACAGGTACTTTTATCCCATCCCTTGAGTTTGCGAAAAGACGTTCCGTTACGTAATTATTTTTTTCATAGCCACCCACTACTTCCTGTTGTTTCTTTAGCTCCTTGTCCCTGGTAACCATATTATAATCATAAACAGCATTCGGCGTAATAAGTGATGTGTAATGGAAACGGAGAATAGGAGTATTGAAATCGGGATTCATGGCGACACCGGCAAGCCAGGCCGGTTCATCAAATCTTATGTAATGTTCTGACTGATCTTTGTGATTCATAATGCGGATATTCATCAGCCCCTCTTTCCGTTCTGATAAAACTAAATGATCTTTAAAAATTGCAAGGCCCGCGAGGTAAATATCCGGCCGGTGAGCAATCACTTCTTTCCAGTTTTCTTTCCCGGTTTTATCCAGGGAAGTTTCCATCAACCGGAAATTGGGTGCTTCAAGATTAGTCCGGATATAGAATCTATCATTATAATGATCAATATCGTAAACCAATCCCATCGTGCGGGATTGAAATAGGGTGAACTCACTATCCGGCCTTGCGGCATCTAAAAAAAAATGCTCGCTTTCCTGTTCGCTTAGTTCTGAATAAATGATGATATACTTTTTTGATTTGGTTCTTCCAAGAGAAAGATAGTGCCGGTTATCTTTTTCTTCATAGACTTTTACATCTTCTGCAGGATCTGTTCCTGCCTGATGCCGCCACACCTGGTAGCCTAATAAAGTGGACACATCTTTTAAAATATAAAAAAGAGTTTTGTTGTCAGCCGCCCAGGCATACTCACCCCCTTCTGTATTTAAAATTGTTTCGGGTAAGTATTCACCGGTAACCAAATTTTTAAAACGAAGTCTATATAAACGACGGCTTACATCATCTTCGCCTATTGCCAGCAGTTGATTATTATCGCTTACCACCAGTCCGGATGCATTATAATATGGTTTTCCTTCTGCGGCTTTATTACCATCATGCAGTATCTCTTCAGGGGCCGTAAGGGTTCCTTTTTTGCGGCAATACACAGGATATTGTTTTCCTTCTTCCTCGCGGTTATAATACCAATAGCCATTATCATGGTAAGGAACGGTTTCGTCCTCTTCCCTGATCCGTCCTTTCATTTCTGAGAAGAGGGTCTTCTGAAATTCTTTTGTTCCTGCCATCATCGTATCCAGGTAAACATTTTCAGCTTTCAGATAATCCACTGCTTTAGTACTGTCAGGTCCTTCTTTGAAATAATCGCTCATCCAGAAATAGTTATCTATCCGGGTATCACCATGCGCGATTAATTCCATTGGTTTTTTTTCAGCAACTGGCGGCTGGATGTCTTCCGGCCATTGGTACCCTTTTTTAATCACAGTTTCACTTGTTTTGTATGAGATAATAAAGAACCAGCTGCGCGCTGCCAGCTACGAGACCGAACGTCTGCAGCCTTCGTCAGTCTTGCAGGTGGTAGCTCATCGCTCAGGTAAAAGATGAATCAGGAACAGGAATTCATCTAAACCCGGATCAGTATTGCTGAAGTTACTGATTCCGCTATAAAATAGAATAGCCCTCCACCAGGAAGGGCTATCGTAACTATTAATAGTTTATTTATTTATCACCCGTTAATCCCGCTAAAAAATATTCCTGGTTCAATCTTGAAATATTCGTCACCGATATTTCCTTCGGACAAACGGCTTCACAAGCCGTCGTAAACGTACAACTTCCAAAGCCTTCTTTATCCATTACGTTGATCATATTCATTACCCGGGTTTTTCTTTCCGGGGCTCCTTGTGGCACCAGCGCCAGGTGAGCTACTTTAGCCGCTACGAATAACAACGCGGAAGAGTTCTTGCAAGCTGCAACACAAGCTCCGCAACCAATGCAGGCTGCCGCTGCGAAGGCTTTATCCGCATTATCTTTTTCAACCGGCATGGCATTACCATCTACTGCACTACCGGTATTGACAGAAATATAGCCACCCGCTTGTATGATTTTATCAAAGGAGGTTCTGTCAACGATCAGATCTTTTATTACAGGAAAAGCTTTGGCTCTCCAGGGTTCAACCACAATCGTATCGCCGTCCTTAAAAGCCCGCATGTGCAACTGGCAGGTAGTAGTACCATGCCAGGGGCCGTGCGGACGGCCATTGATATACATGGAACACGTACCGCAAATGCCTTCACGGCAATCATGATCAAATGCAATAGCATCTTTGCCTTCATGAATTAATTTTTCATTCAGCACATCAAACATTTCCAGGAAGGACATTTCAGAAGAAATATCATTTACTTCAAAGGTTTCAAAACTTCCTTTAGCTTTGGCGTTTTTCTGTTTCCAGACTTTTAGCGTAAGATTCATTGAATAATGTTCCATTCTTAATGTGTAAATGTGATAAATATGAAAATAAAAAATCAGACTCCCATCAGCCCTGCTTTTATTTTTATGAATAAAATTGAAATTGCCGCGAATGCAAAGTTAATACCCAACTTTCCTTTGCTTGATATAATTATTTTAGAAATAATCTTCATTAACTCTAAAACCGTTTCTTTTAAAGAACTATTTACCGGATAACTTTCAATTCTTTCACAAATAAAAAGCCAATACAGCGTTTCATTTGCCTCCTTTATCGCTATTTTCATCTTATGAATAAAGTCTGCTCTGCTTTCAGCATGTTGCGCTTCAAAAACATTTGCACCAACGGATGTTCCGCTTCTTAACAATTGTTTAGCCACCACATACTTTTTCTTCTCCTCGAGTAATTCACAAAATTTAACAATATTTACTCCAAAGTCCAGCGACTTTTCTAACACCATATTTTTCTGTTCCATGGCAAATAATTTTAGGTAGTTTTAATTACCCTAAACTATAAAACCAGCATCATCTATACATTTTCAACTTCTCACATTTCCACATCTATCACATTTTCACATTTCCCACATTTCCACATTACTTATAATTCCGCTGACTCGGCTTAATCAACTCATATTCCAAAACTTCCTTTTGTAAATTCCAGTTACTTTCTCCCGCATGTTCCCAGGCAGACACATACATAAACTGGTCATCGTGACGAAGCGCTTCTCCATCTTCTGTCTGGCTTTCTTCACGGAAATGACCGCCGCAACTTTCATTTCGTTGCAGTGCATCAAGGCACATCAGTTCACCCAATTCGATAAAATCGGCAACCCGGTTGGCCTTATCCAGTTCAGGATTCATCTCATGGATCGACCCGGGTATTTTCACATCTTTCCAGAATTCAATTTTCAATGCCTGTATTTCTTTAATAGCTTCCTGCAATCCTTTTTCATTTCTCGCCATGCCGCATTTCTCCCACATGATTTTACCAAGACGTTTATGAAAACTTTCTACGGATTGAGCGCCTTTAATATTCATCAAGGTATTAATTCTTGCATGAACTCCTTTTTCTGCCGCTTCAAAGGCTTCGTGATTGGTGGGAATAGGTTTGGTAGCTATTTCATCTGCCAGATAATTACCCATGGTGTAAGGAATAACAAAATATCCATCAGCCAATCCCTGCATCAAGGCAGAAGCGCCCAAACGGTTAGCCCCATGATCACTGAAGTTAGCTTCGCCTAAACAATATAAACCCGGCACAGAAGTCATCAGTTCATAATCTACCCATAAACCACCCATGGTGTAATGCACGGCAGGATAAATGCGCATCGGCACTTCGTATGGGTTTTCTCCGGTAATCTTTTCATACATATCAAAAAGGTTCCCGTACTCTTCTTTCACCACTTCTTTGCCCAATCTTACCAGTGTTTCAATGTCCGGATTTTCTATACCCAGTTTACCCGCTTCCACCCGGCCATATTTATTAATCAGGTTGTATTTGAAATCGAGATAAACGGCCTGCTTTGTAGTCCCTACGCCATAACCCGCATCACATCTTTCTTTCGCGGCCCTGGAGGCTACATCTCTTGGCACCAGGTTTCCAAATGCCGGGTACCTTCTTTCCAGGTAGTAATCCCTTTCCTCTTCCGGAATATCATTTGCTTTTCTTGTATCATTTTGTTTTTTGGGAACCCATATTCTTCCATCGTTGCGGAGCGACTCCGACATCAAGGTCAGTTTACTTTGATGATCGCCGGTAACAGGGATACAGGTAGGATGAATTTGTGTAAAGCAGGGATTGGCAAAATAAGCTCCCCGTTTATGTGCTTTCCAGGCAGCAGTTACATTACTGCCCATGGCATTGGTGCTTAAATAAAATACATTACCGTATCCACCGCTGCATAACAATACCGCATGACCGAAATATCTTTCCAGTTCACCTGTCACGAGGTTTCTGCAGATAATTCCTCTTGCTTTACCATCTACTACCACCACATCCAGCATTTCGTGCCGGGTATACATCGAAACATTGCCCAGGGCTACCTGTCTTTCCAGCGCCTGGTAAGCTCCTATTAATAACTGCTGGCCGGTTTGGCCCGCAGCATAAAAAGTTCTTTTAACCTGGGTACCGCCAAAAGAACGGTTATTCAGCAAGCCGCCGTATTCTCTCGCAAACGGTACTCCCTGCGCCACACATTGATCAATAATGCTGGCACTCACTTCAGCAAGACGATGAACGTTGGCTTCCCGGGAGCGGTAGTCGCCTCCCTTTATCGTATCATAAAATAAGCGGAATACACTGTCGCCATCATTTTGATAATTCTTAGCGGCATTAATACCTCCCTGCGCAGCAATGGAGTGTGCCCGGCGCGGAGAATCCTGGAAACAAAATGCTTTCACTTTATAGCCGAGTTCACCCAGAGATGCCGCTGCTGAAGCTCCAGCCAGTCCGGTTCCTACTATAATAATTTCCAGTTTGCGCTTGTTGGCAGGGTTTACCAATTTACAATGCCCTTTATAATCTGTCCACTTTTGTTCTAAAGGCCCTGCAGGAATTTTTGAATTCGGCATATAAAATTTAAAATTTGACAATCCCGGCAAAACGGGACAGGTTATACAAATTTTTAAAAAGCTTTTTTAAGTTATCAGCGTTTCGTTCATTCTTCACCGTTCCTTGTGTTGGTCCGCTACCGACGTTATAATTTCTACCGGTAAATTCAGCTACTATCCGGTACCGCAGCAGACAGAACCTATAAGAGTCCACCAGTGCGGAACCAACGTTTCATCACCGTACAAACTCCCGGTCATTAATTTCAATATCCAACAATTACTACACGCACAACTCCGCTGCCTATTACTACAGGCCTGCTATTTCACCCATCCCAAATACATACTTACCGGCATCATGGCAAACGCCAGGGGTATTATTATTGAAAATGCGATGCCCGCAGATTGAATAAGGACAAGGAATCTTTTATTATGAACGCCTATTGTACGAAAGGCGCTTTGAAATCCATGCATTAAATGCCATGCTAAGGA
Organism: Chitinophagaceae bacterium; assembly: GCA_025963615.1. Classification (GTDB taxonomy): domain Bacteria; phylum Bacteroidota; class Bacteroidia; order Chitinophagales; family Chitinophagaceae; genus JAFDYH01. The sequence continues at coordinate 5,551 of JAOQAL010000202.1, forward strand.
GAAACATGCCAATACATATACTGTTACTACCCACGGTTCCGTGAATGTTACCTGCATCAGATTAAACATATTATGCACTTCTTTTCCATCGATTAAAACTTCATTAACACCTGTAAACCGGGAAGGTATCCAGAACTGCTTCCAGTGAATAATGAAGAACAAAAGTAAAATGGTTCCCAGCAAACCCATGCTGCGGCTATACCATTTACTACCCCGGTTGCCAAGATTTATTTTGTATCCGATATTTCTTTTGGAACGGTTGGTAAACTCCAGTACATACCCCTGGATAATATGAATAAAAATTCCGGCAAACAATCCTACTTCCAGAATACGTATAATAATCATCGAGCCCATAAAATGTGCAACTTTATTGAAAAGGACACCGCCATCATTGGCCCAAATGCAGGCATTCACACCGGCATGCACGACTAAAAAGGAAATCAGAAACAGACCCGTCAAACCCATTACCAGCTTTTTTCCTACAGATGAAGTAAAAAATTCAGACCATTTCATAAGTGTCAATCAAAGAGGGGTTAAAAATTGCTGCAAATTTAGTATCGGATAGTCAAACTTCAGAAAATAAAAATAGAACTGGGTTTGCGGCTGTTACAAAGATAGCCGGGCCATTAATTCATTATCTATCTTTTTAAACAAATGGAAAGGCTTATAAGTTCGCCAGTTATCTAATTCATACAACTCAATATACCGGTTAAGTTTGGCTTTTTTGAAATCATACTGTGTCGCTTCAGGCATATTCACCAATACAATCCAGCCATTTTCATCGGTTACCTCTTCATACCATTCCTTATAGTATTCATTATCACTACTATGAAAATTGAGGACGTTTTCCGCGATCAGTATAAACTTAAAAATGCCTTCCTGCATAAATTTCTCCATCACCTCCCGCTTCAACTCCATAATGTCATTTTCAATAGCATCATTCCACTCCCCTATTAATTCAATGATCGCGTATTTTTCGGCGTAGTCGGCAATTAAAACCTTCAAATATAAAGTCCGGCTTCCAAAATCATCCCATTGAGGATGGATATAATAATTATAAATAGCCTGGGTAAATTCAAACTCAGAATAATTACGGCCATAAAAAGGCGATTGCTCATCCTCTTCACTTACATAAATATGCCGCCAGTTATAAAAAGGTTCAATATCATGCATAATATTAAATGAGGTAATGTGGAGATGTGAAAATGAAACTGTATTAATTGGTTCTTTATTTTCACATTCCCATATTTTCAAGTTTTCACATTCTCACTCAGGTTTTCAAATTATCGATCGTTTTCTTCACACTGCCATGTTTCATTAGTAATTCTTTTGCCAGCTGATAATTTTCAATATTACTTTTTTCCATCAACATTTTCACACCCCGGTCAATCAGTTTATCATTGGTCAGTTGCATATTGACCATTTTATTATCCTCTACTCTCCCCAACTGTATCATCACCGAAGTGGAAATCATATTCAATGCCAGTTTCTGGGCTGTGCCACTTTTCATCCGGGTACTGCCGGTCACAAATTCAGGGCCCACCACTATTTCTACGGGAAAGTCAGCTACCCGGCTCACCGGCGAGTTTAAATTACAGGAAATACTTCCTGTAACAATTCCATTTTTTGCACATTCTTCCAAAGCCCCAATTACATAGGGAGTCGTTCCACTGGCTGCAATTCCTATGACAACATCTTTATCGGAAACATTAAAAGCCTGGAGATCTTTCCATCCCTGCTCTTTATCATCTTCTGCGAACTCAACCGCGTTTGTTATTGCTTTTTCACCTCCCGCAATGATACCTATTACCATTCCATAAGGAATGCCATAACTAGGCGGGCATTCACTCGCATCTACAATTCCTAAACGTCCGCTGGTACCTGCGCCAATATAAAACAGTCTTCCGCCCATCAGCATCTTATCCGTTATGGCCTGCACCAGGTCTTCCATCTGAGGAATGGCTTTTTCAACTGCGCCGGGAACCGTTTGATCTTCTTTATTTATAGACTGGAGGATTTCCAGCACACTCATTTTGTCAAGATGGTGATAATTCGACTCCAGTTCGGTGGTCCGTATAAAATCCATATTTATTTTTTCAACGGTGATATTCAATTAACCCATCCATTGGATTTTTTAAAACCCTGCCCAATTCAAATTCGTACTGTCTGCAAAGTTCCTGCAGTACATCCTTAAATCCATGGGCCACGCTTCCCGCAAAATGAATTGGCGATGTCCATGTTTCCCGATACTTGCATAAATGGCTAAAGAAAAAATCATTTAGCCCATCCTCAATTATATTCTCGATCATATAATGACCCCGGTTTTGTACTAAAAAAGAAGTGAAACCGGCAAGGTAACGGTTGGGCAAAGGCTTTTTATAAGTGTTCTCCAGAATTTCATCTACGTTGGTCGTAAAAGTGAGATTGAATCGTGATTTTAAATCTTCGTCAAATGTATCATACAAATAATACTGTAAAACTTTTTTTCCCAGGTAGGCCCCGCTTCCTTCATCTCCCAAAACGTAACCCAGGCCCGTACGAGCCTGGCCAATTGTCTTACCATTATAATAACAGGAGCTGGAACCGGTTCCCAGTATGCTGGCTATTCCTTTTTTATGGCCGCATAATGCCCGCGCGGCTCCCATCATGTCATGTGTCACAAATAATTTCGCCTTTGGAAACAACTTGCTGAGCGCTTTTTTGACTACTCCCGCATTTTTGGGATTGATACACCCGGTGCCGTAGTAAAATACCTCATCCACCCGGACCCCTTTTAATTTCGGGCAAAGCTCTTTGAACAAAAGCTGGCGTATCTGCTCCGTATCCAGGAAATAGGGACTGATACCCTGGGTAAAAATCGTTTTCTTTCGCCCG
>JAOQAL010000216.1 GCA_025963615.1 Chitinophagaceae bacterium
AATTCTCCGGTATTGTCTTTATTAATAACATAAAACAATCCATAGGTCCCGGCAGGAACTGGTTGACCTTCTACTTTGGCGGCGTGTGAAAATGTTATAACTGTATTTTCATTAGCACCTGCCCGCCACGGTGCTTCATGGCCGGCACCAAAAGGCTGAATAGTCCAGCCATAAGGAACCAGGGCTCCCCATATTTCACGCCCTTTTACAGAAGGCCTCGAATAGTTTACTGTTACTGTAGAAATTCCGATGGTTTGCGAAATGGAAGCAGCCGGGCTGGGTGTTCGCGGAACAGTTATCCCCTGGCTCTGCGCGGCTACTGAAACAAATACAATGGAAAGCACTTGTAATAATTTCAGGACAGTTAGTTTTGACATGTTGCAATTGGTTTAAAGGTTATTCAAAACATTGCTGTTTTAAATTACGATTTCCATTGAACCTGCATCGTATATAATACTCAAACGGCAAAAGTTGATGATGACACCTTAGAAAACATGTATGACACCGACTAGTAACCAGGTCTGCTGTTTTATTTGTTTTTAAAAGTTTTATGTTTGTTTACACTTAAAATTTCCTGATGCTGTATAAAAGAATGTCCATTGAAAAAGAGTCCCCGGAAGAATTGGGCTATGACAATATACAATACAATCTTGCAGAAAGTTCAGTGACTGATTTTGTGCTGAAAGACCTCGAGCTCCGTATCCAGGATCTGAGTCTTTGTTACACTGATCATAAAGGTAAACCTGCCTTACGGGAACTGATCGTATCCGGCTACAATAACCTGGATAAAGAAAATGTATTGCTGACTGTTGGAGCGGCTTCGGCGTTGTTTATTATTGCAAGCAGCCTGCTTTCCAAAGAAGATCATCTGATCGTTGTCAGGCCCAATTACGCTACCAATATTAAAACCCCTGAAACGATTGGCTGTGATATCACGTTTATCGATCTCCTTTTTGAAAATAACTGGCAGCTGGATATCAACGATATTAACAAAGCAATACGACCCAATACAAAATATATCAGTATCACCCATCCTCATAATCCAACCGGCACCCTGGTAAGTGAAGCTGACTTATCAAGTCTTATTAAAATTGCGGAACACCATAACCTGTATCTCCTGGCCGATGAGACCTATCGCGAACTTTGTTTTACAGAGCCCTATCCTCTGGCTGCCTCATTAAGTCAACGTGCCATCAGTGTATCGTCGATATCGAAAGCCTATGGATTACCTGGCTTGCGTATAGGTTGGTTAATTACCAGGGATGAACAACTAATGGATTTATTTCTTGCCGCCAAGGAGCAGATTTTTATTACCAATTCGGTTTTGGATGAAGAAGTGACTTACCAGTTTTTTTCTGAAAAAGAAAATTATTTTAAAACCATCAGCAAGCAAATCGCAAGAAATTTTTCTATAGTTGAAAAATGGATGGCCCGGGAAAAAAGATTGGAATGGGTAAAACCGGGTGGGGGTGTGGTTTGTTTTCCAAGGATGAAAGCTGAATACAAATTTGATACGAATAGGTTTTATGATACGCTTCTGCATAAATATAAGACCCTGGTTGGTCCGGGTCATTGGTTCGATATGCCTGATAACTATCTTCGCATTGGATATGCATGGCCTTCCACTGTGGAACTGGAAAAAGGGCTTGAAAATATTTCCCTTGCACTTGATGAAAGCATAAAATAAGCCGGGAAAAGACACCCGCTCTTCTCCAGCATCACTGGTTTTTAACCCTTTGCCAGCATAGGCTCATTATCAATCTGAAATTAAGTTCAAATCCAACCTGTATTATTGCAACAATAAAAATTTTGTAATGTGCAAAGAAATTATCCATTTTTCATTGCACCGGATCACAATGAATGTAAATTTATAAGGCTTTTTACTTTCAGCATCCGTTTATAGCCCCTTCTTTCCACCGCCATTCGATGCGCCATCGGTAGCTGCACCAGATGACGAATGACTTTTTAAAAAGGCTTTATTAAATCCCGGTCTTCTTATTCGTTGACAGCAACTAAGCAACTAAAAGTAGTTTTTTCTCTTTGGCAATAATAATCCGCCGGTGAAAATGGCTGGTACTTAATTTTTAACCTTAAAATTTACCATTATGGAAGTATTAGTGCATCACATCGAAGAAGTACAAAACATGTACAAAGCATTCAACAAGGGTGATATCCCCTTTATCCTGAAAACACTGGATAAAGATTGCATCTGGGAATCAATGGGTGGAAATGAAATTCCTTATTCCGGCATCTATCATGGTCCGGATGATGTCAAAATGTTTTTTGAAAAACTGGGCAGCAGTGTCGACTCACAGGAAATGCTAGCTGAACATTTCTTTGAAGCCGAAAACCTGGTCGTGGCCACCGGTAGCTGGAAAGCTGTGGTCCGTCAAAACAAAAAGCCCTTTTCCACTATCTGGTCGATGCAATTTGAATTCAATGATAATGGCAAAATTGTTCATTTCAGGGATTGTTTCGATACGTTGAATGTTTCCAAAGCTTTTGCCAGCTAACTGGAGTCATTAACCGGTTTGTACTTGTAAGTATCTACCAATACAAACCGGTTTTTTTATAATGCCTGGCCATCAACCGAATAATTACCGGAAATTAATTTGAGATGGTTTCTGCTACGCTAAACCTAAGGAGTCAGCAAATAGTACGGTTCGGTTCCCTTGATTGAATAAAATATCAATTCAACAGACCCAATAGCTGCAATAAAATGATCCTGGCCGACCTAAAGAAGAACGCTGATTACTGCAAAAAACAAATACCGCAAGAACCGGGTTGATTCACCGTTCCGGTTGATTGATATTTGTGTTAAGAAAATATCAGTCATGAACAATTTTAAAATAGTTCCA
>JAOQAL010000243.1 GCA_025963615.1 Chitinophagaceae bacterium
GAGTTTCGTTCTTGTTTTTCTCTCAGTTTTTTTAGATAATTATTTTACGCTGGTAGATGGATTTGTTACAGGATTTACCTGTTATTCATTTATGCATATCATGCTGCATATGAAATGGTCGGGAAAATTATTCCCTCAATTGCACGAGTTTCATATCCATCATCACTGCAAGTACCCGGACAAATGTTTCGGCATCACATTCACCTGGTGGGATCATCTGTTTGGAACCATTCCCTTAAAAGATGCTGCGATTACCGAAAGAATACGGGCTTTCTACTATAAAAATGAAAATAGTAACCGGGCCATTGCAAACAAATTTCACCAAACATGCAGGCAGACAGAAATGATCGGTAAAAAGATTTCGGTATCGGGTGATCAAGAGCCTGAAATCCCGGGCTCAAATAATAATACCGAAAACGACTCTTGTGAGAAGTACAAAAATGCTTCCTGTCCCGAACCCAGTTTATAGAGGAAACAATGATTGGGTTTAATGTTACACTGCACTGGCAGGACGCCTTTATGTTGGATGGAGAATTAGCGAATGGCCCGGTTACAGCTTTTACCACGATCGATGCACAGGTTAACTGTAAGTTTCCAAAAATTAAGTCCATGATAAAACTTGGAGGCACGAATCTCTCAAATCATTATTACAAAAATGCCTATGCCAATCCTGCCATTGGTGGAATCAATCTTTGCTTTCTAAGGAATATTTCACGCAAAGGACGCAAAGAAGCAAAGAACGCAAAGAGATGAAGGGTTAAGAATCAATCTTTACTTTCTAAGGAATATTTCACGCAAAGGACGCAAAGAAGCAAAGAACGCAAAGCGATGAAGGGTTAAGAATCAATCTTTACTTTCTAAGGAATATTTCACGCAAAGAGGTGGTCATAGTGACCTCCGGTTGGTTTTAAAACCATTTTTCTTTTAAATCTTTGCCCCGCTTGCTTTTATACCCATGTGAATAGTTCTTAACCTGACGCCAATGCGGGAAACCCGGGATTTGGATTACACGGCCAACCTGTTTTATTTTACCAATAAACAGGTTACCGATATTTTTTTCATAAATTAAGGAACGGATTCAAAGAGTAGCCCGAAGGCAGTTTTGATCCCTGCCAGGACGAATTGATCAACTTAACATTAAACTGATCAATAAGAATAGGAATGGAGGAGTGCTAATAGAAGCTTGCCTGGCTATTCAGTTAGCGCCGGCGTTAGTTTTTCTGCTGGTAGAAATTTAACAAGGAATGGGCTGCGCGCTTTACTGAAGCTGGTTGCCGATGCAAATTTCATTCAGTGGAATTATGGCGATTCTTTCGGCCTCGCGGAATCGTTTGTCCAGAACAACCGGGTGACATGAATAGTGAAGTAAGATGGGAAATTGAAGATGATAATTTGAATACCATTGCCAGGGTTTCGATCAGGAATATTGTTGAACAAGTTCTGATACCGCGCATCTCAAAATAATAATCTAATAAATAAAAGCAAAATCTATGATTGCTAAAATATTTTTATCATTGACGGATTACTCTTTCATCAGGCGCTTGATATGGAAACCCATTTATGAGACGCTCGCAAAGCGGCTTAAAATTGAAGACTGGTATTTTATGAACTACGGGTATATGCCATTTGAACACGAACCCCTTCTTGAACTCCATACCCAGGACGAAATTAACCGCTACCCTATTCAATTGTATCATTACCTCGCCTCCCGTATTGAGATGAATGGCCTCGAAGTACTGGAAGTCGGCAGTGGACGTGGTGGTGGCGCCAGTTTTATAAAAAAATATCATTCCTCACATAAAATGGTTGGGATGGATATCGCCCATCATGCCGTGAAACTATCGCAAGAATCTCACCATTCGGAGGGATTGTATTTTGTGCAGGGCAATGCAGAAAAAATTCCTTTTAAAGATGAATCATTTGATGTAGTGATCAATGTGGAGTCGTGTCATGCCTATGGCTCTGTACCTAATTTTTTAAAAGAAGCTAAACGGGTGCTGAGAAAAGGCGGCTATTTTCTGTGTACGGATATGCGAAGCCCTTCGGGCATGCAAAGGCTGCGTAACAATTTATTTCAATCCGGGATGGAACTGCAGGAAGAGGAAAATATCAGCAAAAATGTAGTAAAAGCCATTGAGCACGAAGAACCGGTTAAACAAAGAAGAATTGAAAAATATATTCCTAAATGGTTTCAAAAAACATTTAGTGAATTTGCAGGTGTTGAAGGATCACAAATTCACAAAGATCTTGATAGTGGCACACTTGTTTATTACCGGTTTGTTATAAAAAAGAATAGTTGAGATTTTACAGATCCGTATTTACCATCCTTCGGCTATGCAATGGATGAAACTACCACAATAAATATATCGTTGGGCATTTTGACCGGCGTAAAAAAAACACCATTTATCACGACTCTTGGAATAAGAATTTCTTTTAAGCGAAAATCGTCTGATTATTAATCCCGCCAGACGTTAAGGAAATAAAGATTGATTCTTAACAGTTCACCTCTTTGCATTCTTTGAGACCTTTGCTTGAAATATGCGTTCTGAGACCACCTCCGAAGATGGAAATGGTTTTTGAACCGGGCTTACCTTCGTTGCCTCATCACTTCATATAATATCATCCCGGTGGCAACCGATACATTCAGCGATTCAAAGTCTCCAATCATGGGGATGCTGAATCTGACGTCACATATTTTCATTAATGCTGGATAAATACCTTTTTCTTCACTTCCCATCACAATAGCAGCAGGTTCCCGGAGATCATAGTCAAAGACATTCTTTTCTGCTTTCATTTCGCTCGCAAACACTTTTATCCCATTGAGATGAAGATCATCTACGGCCTTCATCAAACTGGTTACCCGGCATACCGGAATTTTTTCCAAAGCTCCGGCTGAAGTTTGGATTGCATCTTCATTTAAGGCGCCCACCCCTTTATCCGGAATGATGATGGCGTGAACACCACAGCAATAAGCAGTACGGGCTATGCCACCAATATTGCGGATATCTGTGATGCCATCTAAAATCAAAAACAACGGGACTTCTCCCTGTTCTACGACAAATGAAATTATTTCCTGCAGATCATGATATTGAACTTTGGCGATCATGGCCACACAGCCTTCATGTTGGCTGATATTAAACCCATCTAATTTTGCGGCCGGTACATAGTTAACAGGAATTGCATGTTGCAGCGCGAGCGCCGTGATTTCTTCAATAGCAGGTCCTTTTACATTATTTTGCAAATAAATTCTGTCAAGCTGTTGACCTGCCAGGATTGCTTCTGTTACGGCCCGCCGGCCAATTACCAATGAATTTTTTTTGGGGCGATGTTGTTGCCTGAAATTTTTCACAATTCTAAAATTTAAACTAACGGCCTGCAGGAATATATTTTTACCTGGCTTATTTTTTAATCAATCCTTCCATCATCATCAATTTTATTTTCTGAACAGCTGCTATGGTCATCGCATCTGTGATTTTTCCCGTCTTGACCATGTCATACACTTCATCGAATGGCAGCTTTTTTACTACTAATTTTTCTGTTTCTTCCGGCATGGCAATGCCTTCTTCGAGACCCCTCGCCAAAAAAATTATACTGTACTCATCGCTGATTGAATTTGACAAATGAAGTCTCAGGATCTCTGTCCACTCATTAGCGTTCAATCCGGTTTCTTCTTTCAATTCTCTTTTTGCGGATTCAACAGGCGCTGCATTAACCATCCCGCCACCCTCTGGCATTTCCCAACTATAGCCGTCGATTGTAAAGCGATACTGGCCTACCAGCCAGGTATTCCAGTCCTCATCCAGGGGTATAACACCGATGGCATAGTTCTTAAAATGCACTTTACCATAAATCCCTTTCCCGCCAGATGGGTTGATTACATCATACTCCGTAACATTTATCCAGGAATTGTCATAAATGTTTCGTTGCGAAAGTATTTGCCAGGGATTTTTATTTTCACTCATAACTCATACAAATAAATAAACATTATAGCACAAAAAAAAACCCGCAGTACTTGTTACATTTTGCGGGTTTTTAAAGACTCCTTTACCTGGAGCATTATTTATTTCAATCCAAAAGCCTTTTTAACTTTTGGAACATAATCCAGTTTTTCCCAGGTAAACAACTCCACTTTTTTCTTCGCCACTTTCCCGTCTGGTGAAACAAAGGTTTTTTCTACTATTTCAGGTTTGCGGCCCATATGTCCATAGGCTGCCGTTTCGCTGTATATCGGATTGCGTAATTTCAGGCGTTGCTCGATAAAATAAGGACGCATGTCAAAAACGGCTTCTACTATTTTCCCAATTTGACCATCGTTCAGTTCCACTTTAGCAGTGCCATAGGTATTTAAATAAATACTGGTTGGCTGTGCTACCCCGATGGCATAAGAAACCTGTACCAGTATTTCATCTGCTACACCGGCCGCTACTAAATTTTTTGCGATATGCCTGGTAGCATAAGCTGCACTACGGTCAACTTTGCTTGGATCTTTACCACTAAAAGCTCCCCCGCCGTGAGCACCTTTTCCACCATAGGTATCCACGATTATTTTTCTACCGGTTACGCCGGTATCTCCATGCGGGCCTCCAATGACAAACTTGCCGGTTGGATTAATATGATACTTGATATTATCATTGAAAAGCTTTGCATATTTTTTATACTTCGTTTTTACACGGGGTATCAGAATTTTGATAATATCCTCTTTGATTTTTGCAAGCATCTTTGCTTCTGTATCAAAATCATCATGCTGTGTGGAAATAACAATAGCGTCGATCCGAACCGGTTTATTATTATCATCATATTCGAGGGTTACCTGGCTTTTGGCATCGGGTCTCAGGAATTTAATTTGTTTGTTCTCCCTTCTTAAGGCAGCGAGTTCA
>JAOQAL010000255.1 GCA_025963615.1 Chitinophagaceae bacterium
CGGATATCTTTTGATGAAATTTTATCGTACAAAATTTCACCATTGACAGGCGTGTAGAGGCCTACCAAGAGTTTTACCAAGGTGCTTTTTCCTGAACCGGACGGACCCACAAAAGCAATCGTATCGCCCAATCCTGCTTCAAAGGAAATATGTTCAACGGCATATTGCGAGGCTGTCTTGTAGCGAAAGCCGACCGTATCAAATTTTAAATGCTCTATCAATCCAATTGCTATGGGTTCTTCCGGCCGGTACTCGGGTTCTTTCTTCATTAACTCATCAAATATTTGTAAGGAAGCCTCCGCTTCACGCCAGGAAAGGATGATATTTCCCAGGTCTTGCAAGGGACCGATAATACTGGTAGAAATAAACTGCATGGAAATCAGTTCGCCGGCAGATAAGACATGCCGGAAAATCAGCCATAACAAGATAAAAAGAATGGATTGTTTCAGCAGGTTCAGCACCGTGCCTTGCAGAAAAGAAAGCGTTCTGACCTTTCTTGTTTTTTCCATTTCAAGGTCAAATATCTTTTGGGTATAGATACGCAACCTTCTTATTTCAGGAAATGTGAGCCCAAGACTTTTTACCAGTTCAATATTCCGCAATGATTCTTTAATGGCCCCGGCCATTTTATTGGTTTGCTTTACTACCGAACGTTGTATTGTTTTAATTTTTTTGCTAAGCAGGCTGGTTAACCCGCCCAATACCACTACACCGATAAGGAAAACTGGAATTAATGCCCAATGTTTGGTAACAGCATACCAGATTAAAAAACAAATGCCCACCAGCGATGAAAAAAATATGTTTATAAACGACGTGATGAACCGTTCTGTATCGTTGCGTACTTTTTGAAGAATAGAAAGTGTTTCACCACTACTCTGTGTTTCAAATTCATCATAAGGCAACCGTAATGTCTGGCGCAGTCCGTCATTAAAAATCTGCATGCCGAATTTTTGAACAATAAGCCGCATCACATAGTCTTTAAATGCCGCGGCAATCCGGGAAACCAGGGCAATACCAACCGCCAGGATCAACCAGCCTGTAGCGCCATTGACTAGATCCTCTTCTGGCAAATGCTTAGGGTTGAGCGCATAATGATCAATTAATTTTCCAAAAATAACAGGATCGTATAATGCCAGTATTTGAGAAATACCTGCCAGGGCTAAGGCCAGCGCCAACCATCCCTTATAGGTTTTGAGATATGACCAGAAAATTTTCATTAAGACACTTTAATCACGATGCTGCAAAATGGAAATTACCGCTATTTTATTATATGGTTAATGCAAAAGGAATAGGAAATAATGAAAGTAGCGACTAATTATTTTGCCTGTTCATGGGCGATCTATAAGCCCTTCCCCGTTTAAATTTTTCGAAAGAGTCTTTGATATAGGTTTGAAAATCGTAGTCAGAACTGATCGCCGTGAACTCGAATGAAGGCCGGAACATCAAGATAAAGCTGTCCAGGGCGTCCCCGTCTAACTGGGTTAAACGGCGAACCAACGCCTTGCTGAATCGGTGGTCGACAAATTTGTCATGTTCCTGTTCTTCCAGGCGGTTTTGAAATTTTTCCATATTCCTGTTTTTGCGAAACTGGAATACACGGATCAGTTCATTAATATCAATACCGGCGCCCGTAGGCCCGATAGTGGTTAAAGAACTGACATTGGGCCTGTGGAAATTAAAAATCTTTTCATACTCGATCCGGTTGCGGATAGAGTCCAGCTTATAATTACGCGGGGTTACTTTTACTTCTTTTAATACGGGTATGTTTACCTGCAGGGACAGATCAAACTGCGTGAAATCCTTTATCCTGGCAACGGGATATTTAACGGTGGGTTTATTGAGATAAGAGAACCAGATGGAATCATTCATTGACACCTCAATTTCATAAAATCCAGCCGAATTGGTAACCGTACCTTTTCCGGCTGAAGTTAAAACCGTAACGGCTTCAAGTGGGTAAATCCTGGAACTGTCATAAACATTCCCTTTCAACTTAACAATTTGCCCATAGGATGTATGGGCTAACGTAAAAAGCAAAATACTGAAAGCAATATATAATGTATGTGGATATTTTTTCAACAAACCTCAGTGATTCACGGCAAGTAACGAAAGAAAGTGCAAAATAAATGCTAAGAGAACAAAAAGAAGAGCTAAGAGGTCAAAAGAGAAAAGGAGTTGCATTTAAACCTTTCCAGCATCAAGCATCCAGTATCTAGCATCCCGCATCTTTCTCTTCTCCTACTCGAGCGCCTGGTAAACCAATGCCTTAAACTTGTTATGTATTTCGCCATGAGAGTTGGGAAACTGGTTCAGAAAGAGCTGCCCCGTTATTTTTTCTTTGGGATCAATCCAGTAACTGGAGCTGAACATACCACCCCATTCAAAAGAGCCCACGGAAACAGGTCCTTTACCCGCTCCTTTGTCAGTATACAATCCAAAACCTAAGCCGAATTTATTATCATCCAGATCCAGGTCGCCAATCTGGTTTTCAGTCATCATTTTGATAGAAACCCGGCTTAAAATTCTCTTATCATTATAGATGCCGCCATTCAGCAGCGTCTGCATAAAAATAGCATAATCATAAGCGGTAGATGAAAGTCCGCCGCCACCGGAATAATAGGTTCCCACAGTGGCCGGGTAATCACGGTACATTTTTCCGTTGATATCCAGGTATTCGTCCATTTTTTTAATGTGCTTCGTGGAGTCCTCGGTATATAGCGTGGCCAGCCGGGTATATTTTTCTTTTGGCAAATAAAAATAAGTGTCTTTCATTCCCAGCGGATCAAAAATATTTTTCTTAAAAAAATCAGCGAGGCTTTGGCCGCTGACGACTTCTACCAGGTAGCCCAATAAATCAGTATTTAAACCATAGGTCCATTTTTCGCCCGGCTGATGAAAGAGCGGCATGGAACCCAGCTTTTTCATTTTATCCGCCAGCAGAATTTTACCTACGCCGATGCCACCTACCAGGCCGTTTTTATAATAAATGGCATTTGATTCCTTGCTGCCGATCTGCGCATAGGCAATCCCGGAAGTATGGGTCAGCAGGTCACGGATCGTTATGGGCCTTTTGACTGGAACGGTGGTATAAGTGGTATCAGCTTCATTGAACTTGTCTAATACTTTCTGGTTTCTAAATTCAGGCAGGTACTCAGAAACTGAGTCGTCCAGTAAAAACTTCCCCTGTTCATACAACATCATCACGGCGACGCTGGTAATTGCCTTTGTTTGTGAGGCGATCCGGAAGATATCATCCCGCTGCTGCGCTTTTTTGGAACTAAAATCATTAAAACCAAAGGCTTTATAATATACAATAGCGCCATGGTGAACAACGATGGCGCTGGCCCCGCCCATCCATTTTTTATCAATGTATTCCTGCAATACCTTGTCGATTCTTGCCAGTCGCTCCGCTGAAAAGCCCGCTGATACAGGGTTTACTTCTTTTAGGACGGATTCTGTATGACTGACGGCTGACTGGGAAAAAATGAGACCGCCTATCGATAGGGCAGTCATAAGAAGTAGTATTCTTTTCATACGCAAGTTGTTTAAAAATTGAATTTACAAAATGCGAAAAAGAAAGCGGAAAATTATTTTATCAGCAACTCTTCAATCACTCTTGAAAAATGTTCATGTTCCAGTTCATGTATCTTCTGTGCAAGCAAGCCCGGTGTATCATCTGGCAAGACCGGGCACCTGGCCTGGTAGATGATTTGACCATGATCATAAATTTCATCTACATAGTGAATCGTAATGCCGCTTTCCTTTTTGCCCGCTGCTATAACTGCCTCATGTACTTTATGACCGTACATTCCTTTGCCCCCAAAAGCAGGCAATAGGGCCGGATGAATATTAATGATTTTTTGTGCGAAGGCTTTTATCAGGGGAATTGGGATTTTCCACAGGAAACCAGCCAGCACGATAAAGTCAATTTTGTTTTGTTTCAATTCATCAACATAGGCATTGCCGTTGTAAAACTTTTCTCTCTCGATAAGCAGGTGGGGAATATTTTCTTTTTCTGCAATTTTCAATATACCGGCACCAGCCTTATTGCAAACAATGAGGGATACTTTGATAAATGGGTGTTGCCTGAAATGGTCAATAATTTTTTGAGCATTGGTACCCGCGCCAGAGGCAAAAATGGCTACTCTGGTCATAGGTGGTGACCCGATAGTTATAGGAGGCTGTGAGGTGAGCGAGACAACCTTACTGCCAGGTTCTGGTTTCGGACCCTTCATGGCCGGCTCCTTACCACTGATTCCCAACTTGGCACCGACTCTTTGCAGGTAATTTCTAAAAAAAACATACTGTCCGAAAGGAATACTGACAATTAGGACAGCAAGAGGCCAGATAATGGTCACTAGTAAGATATAAATAAGGATCCAAATGCCATCTTTTTCAACAGGAAATTGGCCCATTATTTTTTTTGCCGCGTAGCCGGTTAAGCTCCCGCCGGCTGCAAAAGTGCATAGAATTAACGCTAGCCTGGAGCCGGAAACCTTCCATTTTTGTTGTAATCGTTCGAACATTCAGTTGACTGGTTATCGGATGCGGCGCAAATATCGGTGAAATGAATCCTGATTTTGACATTTAAAATTTTATACCGTTTTACTGACAAAAACGTGACACATGAAATTCTATTTATTCGGCAAAGCGAATAAAATCCGCTGAAATGCAGGCTGGTAGCGGATTAAAAAAATTTTAGATAGGTTGGTTTTTTGTTAGAATCCTGACTTATTTTTGCAACCGATTCAGGAATTTTTCCACATTTTTCAGATAACTGCATCTATGATTCCGTGTAAACCAAATGTCATAAAAACAGGCTTTTTTTTAGTTATTCTTACGGTATTTTCCTTTCTAATTTCACCGGCACAGGATGGAAAAGCATTGTTTAATGCAAAATGCGCAAGCTGTCATCAGTTAAATAAGGATGCTACGGGGCCCATGCTCGGAGGTATATTGGACAAAGAACCTTATAGCGGGGACGTAAAAAAGGTATATCATTGGTTGAGAAATGTAAATACTTTAATTGCATCTGATCCACATTATAAGGAGCTTTTTGCAAGATTCGGGTCGCCAATGACTCAATTCCCGGAATCTGCTATATCAGATAAAGAAATTGATGCCATTATAAAGTATGTAAATACGCCTCCTCCGGTTGCCACCGCTCCTGTTCCTGGCGAAAAACCCGAAGAGGACAATAATAATGCGGTCATTTTCGGCGTGATCTCCCTGATTCTCGCCATTATTGCACTCATTCTGATGCAGGTGAACAGCAACCTGAAAAAATTATCAGATGATGTTGAAAAGATCCACCGCCCTGAGCCGGTTCCATTTTATAAGAACAAAGTTTATATAGCCCTGATTGCTTTTATACTGTTTGTAGTAGGGGGTTACTTTTTAACCAAGGAAGCTATAGGCTTTGGACGTACAAAAAATTACGAGCCGGCGCAACCTATTTTTTATTCACATAAAGTACATGCCGGAATTAACCAGATTAACTGTTTGTACTGCCATGGCGGCGCCTGGGATAGCAAAACAGCCGGAATTCCTTCCGTGAATATTTGTATGAACTGCCACAAGGCGATCACGGAATACACAAAAGGCCCCAAACTGAAAGACGAAGAGGGAAATGAAATTAATGGTACTGCGGAAATAGCTAAGCTGTTCAAATACGCCGGTTTTGATCCTGCAAAACCCAATGCTTGGGACCAATCAAAAGCACAACCGGTTGAATGGGTAAAAATTCACAACCTGCCTGACCATGTTTTCTTCAGTCACGCACAGCATATACGGGCCGGAAAGGTTCAATGTCAAACTTGTCATGGCGAAATAACTGCCATGAATGAAGTAAAGCAGTTTGCTGAATTAAGTATGGGCTGGTGTGTAAACTGCCACCGCGAAACAAAAGTAGATTTCAATTATTCTGATAGTACGGGTAACAAGTTTTACAGCATTTATGAAAAATTTCATAATGATATAAAGGCCGGAAAAATGGATAGTGTAACAGTGAAAGATATCGGCGGTCTGGAATGTCAGAAATGTCATTATTAATAAGTCGGCAGTTGGCAGTCAGCAGTTGACCGCCAGCTTCTACCACAGGATAAAATTCAAAAAATACAACAGTTGACATATTGCAAACTGCCAACTGCTAACTCTGATAAATATGAGCGAAACAAAGTACTGGCAAAGTTTTGGTGAACTGAATGACCAGGAAAATTTTCAGAAGAAATCACAGGATGAATTTCGTGAAGAGCTTCCTTTTGAAGATATCGATGGTAAAGGGATGCTTGATGCGAAAGCACCACGCAGGGATTTTCTGAAATACTTAGGTTTTAGCACGGCCGCAGCTACGCTGGCGGCCAGCTGTAAAATACCGGTTAAAAAAGCAATCCCCTATGCCATCAAACCGGAAAACCTCGTTCCGGGTGTAGCAAAATATTATGCTACTACGTATGTGCAGGATGGTGATGTGATACCCGTTGTAGCTAAGGTAAGAGACGGACGCCCGATCAAGATAGAAGGAAATGAGCTCAGCACGATTACTCATGGAGCGACGTCTGCCCGGTCACAGGCATCGGTTCTTGATCTATACGATACGTTCAGGATTAAATTTCCTTTGCAAAAAACAGGGGAAGGAAAATTTGAAGAAGTTCCCACTTTTGAGCAATTCGATAAACTGGTAGCCACTGCCCT
>JAOQAL010000258.1 GCA_025963615.1 Chitinophagaceae bacterium
AGGATATCGTGCAGGATACCCTGATACAGGCTATGAGTACCTGGAGTTTCGCGGGCATTCCCGATAACCCTTCTGCCTGGTTATACCGCGTCGCGAAAAATAAATCCATCGATTTTTTAAGGCGGCAGAAACGATTCGAAAATATCAGTCCGCAATACAGTTATCTTTTACAATCGGAGTATACGCTGACCCCTTTTGTCAATAGTTTGTTTTTGGAAGATGAAATACAGGATAGCCAGCTTCGGATGATCTTTGCCTGTTGTCACCCAGCCATACCCCCTGAATCACAGGTAGCCTTGGCCTTAAAAGCGTTATGCGGCTTAAGCAGTATAGAAATAGCAAATGCCTTTCTTACCAACGAAGAAACCGTCAATAAAAGAATTTACAGGGCAAAGGAAAAAATTAAAACAGAAAAGATTGAACTGGAGGTTCCGGGTAAACGGGAATTGCCTGAAAGAATTGATTCCGTTTTAAAAACATTGTACCTTTTATTTAATGAAGGCTATAATTCCTCTAGCCCCGATTATCTTATACGGGAAGATCTTTGCCAGGAAGCGATGCGGCTGACTCACTTGTTAACCGGGCAAACTATCACTAACCTCCCGCGGACAAAAGCATTGCTTTCCCTGATGTGTTTCCAATCATCCAGATTACAGGCGAGACTGGATGATAGAGGCAATATTATTTTATTAAAATACCAGGATCGCAAAAAATGGTACCGCCCTTTAATGGAAAAAGGCTTTGGCTACCTGGAATCATCAATTGAATCTCCTGGCGTTTCTACTTATCAACTGGAGGCTGCCATCGCCTCATTTCATGCGGCGGCGCCGTCATTTGAGCAAACAGACTGGAAATCCATTTATCACCTCTATGAAGTGCTGTTCAAGCTGCAGCCCTCCCCTATTGTGGCATTGAATAAAGCCATCGCTTCCGGCTATGCAATTAACAGGGAAAACGCATTACAGGAACTGCATCAAATAAAAGGCCTTGAGCAGTATTATCTTTATTATACTTCCCTGGGCGAAATGTATTTCGAATTGGCACAAAAACAACCCGCAAAGCAAAATTTTGAAAAAGCACTCGGCCTGACTACTTCTCAGACAGAGAAGCAACTTCTATTGGAGAAAATAATCCTTTGCGGATAAATAATCCCGGCCAGATTTCTTACTTCGCCTATTTTTCCGGCTATCAGCCGGCTATTCTAAAAGTTTACTTACGAAGAGGGCCACCGGATTTAGAAAGTTATAGCTAAAATTATTAATTCTATGGCGATCCTGTTTTTGAAGGCAGCGTAACAATGATTGCCTTAACTTGTATTTTTATTTTTAAATGGTCACCGGATAGCTGGCAAATAGAAATTGTCCAATATGAAAAAAAACATCAACTCCTCACGCCGGTCTTTTATTGAAAAAATTGCTGCTGGTACGCTGAGCTTAACTGTTTCTGCCGGCATCGGAGAAAAATTATATTCCCCGCAACGTATTCATACCGCTGCCGGAGTTGCAAACCAAACGGGTTTAACGGATTTGAACGAAAAAAAATTCGTGCCCGTTATGATTACACCTTACACAACCAATGCAAAAATTGATTTCAATGCTTTGTCACGACTGATAGATTTTTATTTAACAGCCGGCGTAAAAGGTTTTTTTGCCAATTGTCTTAGCAGCGAAATGTTCAACCTGGATGAAGAAGAGCGACTGGCCCTGACAAGACACGTCGTAAAGCATGTAAATGGCGCTGTACCAGTAGTGGCATCAGGTTCGTTCGGGCAATCCTTGGAAGACAAAGCGGAATTTACAAAAAAAATATACCATACGGGGATTAGTGCAGTCATACTCATTACAAATCATTTTGCGAATAAGGAGGATTCCGATGATATGTTGATCCGCAATTTTGAAAAGTTCTTTGCCCTTACTGATAATATTCCCATCGGCACTTACGAATGCCCTTCACCATACAAAAGAATTCTCACGCCGGTAGTATTTAAATATTTACTGGAAACAAACAGGCTGATATATCATAAGGATACCACACTGGATGTTGAAAAAGTAAAAACAAAACTGGAACTGGCTAAAAATAACCGGCTGGAATTGTATGATGCTCATACTCCGAATGCCATGTATTCACTGCAAATGGGTGCAAAAGGTATGTCTGCCATCGCCGGAAATTTCTACCCCGAAATTTTAGTATGGATGTGTAACAATGCGGTCAATCCCGCCAGGCAGGAAGACGTAAAATGGCTTCAATCGGAATTAACAAGAGTTGATTCTATTGTTTCCAGGTCTTATCCCATGAGCTCTAAATACTTTTTGCAGAAAAGAGGGTTGCCCATACTGCCTGTCAGCAGATCGAATGCCACCCAGTTGACTCAAGAGCAGAAGTCAACCCTTGACGAAGTATATGAAGTGCTGTCAGCGTGGCGCGAACGGTTAGGCATCAAAATGATGCAGCAATTCAGCCCGGGCTGCTGATAACATAGATCCGGAAATATATAGTGTATCCATTACTCTTTCTTTTTCCTTAAAAGCCCGCGCGGCGGCACTACAAAAATACCGGCACTGAGTACGGGTGCATCGCGAAGCTTGTTTTTTATAATTACGTCGGATCTACCCCTGGGTCCGTTGGTAAGATTAAAATTAAAACTATGCCGCACGCCGCCTTCTACTCCAAACCATAACCAGTCATGGATCTCTCTTTCATAATTAATAGTATACCGGAGTTCTGAACGGAACAAATGAAGTTTATCATAATCACTGAAAGGCGTTCCGGCATTATTTAATCTATACGAAGCACCACTCAATTCGAAGCCGGTATAAATATAATTTTTCTCGTTTTTGGTATATCGAAGTTTAATACTGACCGGAAGCACACTCTCAATTCCCAGGTTACAGTTGAAATTTTTGTTTATTGAAAGGACGGGAAATATAAGTGGTTGACCAAAGTTGTAACCATATGATAAACCCACGGCATAGGAAAGGTTTTCGTTTTGTTTCCAGCCGATCAGGGGTGTAATTGAAAATTTCAGGAAGTCCTTTACAGAAAGATGTTTTGAATTATAGTCACCATTCAGGTCAAAACTCGTCCTGAGAATAAAATACTTTTTATTTTTAGTTGGCTTCAGTACATAAAAATGAAGTCCGAGGCTTTTTAGCGGGCGATCTTCAAGATCCTTGTAAAACTCATAATTATTGGACTGGATATTGTTGAAGCGGAATTCTTCCTGCGTATACTTAATGCCGGCTGCGATAGTAAGGGATGGTTTATTGAGAATAGGAAACCTGAGACGCAAGTCCCATCGCCGGTTTCGGTTTATATTCCCGTCACTGTTCCCATAATTCCCCTGTTTTCCCGTGGAAACCATCTTATACGCGGGCTGAAGTTCATACTTTACGATCAATGCCTTGGCGCGGGGTAACCCGATCACAGATGGATTACAATAACCCGTTTCCCTGCTCCAGGAAAATATTTCCTGTGCCTGTGAGGACACGCTAATAATATAGGTAGGGAAAAATAACAGAAAGAAATAATTTGCTTTGCCCATAAAGGCTATTTGATAGTTTCAGGAATCAAGTAAAAAATACCCCAACCCCAAGTTACAATGATTTCTTCTTTTATGGTATTTTGGCTGATTCAACCAAAATAACGGGTTAAAAGATCTTTTGGCCGTATTATTTGCACCTCACAAAATATAATTTGAATCCGCTGATGGCAAGCAAAACAATATACGCCGCAGGCAACATATTAACTTTTTTGTCGGTTCCTCTGGCATCAATGTTGCTTCTGGGTATACCGCTATACCCGATCCAATATTCCATTATATGAAAAGTCAAAACACTTGTTTTCTAAAAAAATATAAGAAAGGGACATTTACTATTGCGACCTCGTATTTTCCAGCGTATGTTTGTGCCAGTTACTAAGTAATACCAGAAAGTAAAGAAGATATAGAATAGAAATATTACGAAAGAAAATTAGACAAAACACAGAAAGAATATTATACCAGGACGGTTTTCGGACAGCCAGCCACGTTACTAGACGTGGCTCTTTTTTTGTGCTAACTCGGTGAAATTAAGTCGCCAACAAAACAAATACTTTAAAAACAAATGGTCTTATAATGCAACGAAACATTATTTTTATTGGTCAATAGGCAGATTCAAAGACTGGATGAAAAGATTTCTGTTATTATTTACCGTGACCCTTGCTGTTTTTCAGACAGCAAAATCGCAGACATGTACCACCCTGGGGCAAACGCCAGCCACCGCTTTCCCGGTTTGCGGTACCAATGTTTTTACTCAAACCAGCGTTCCACCCTGTGTCAATCATGTGATACCTACCAACTGTACAAACGACGGGAATATTTACCAGGATCTTAATCCATACTGGTATAAATTCACCTGTTTTCAATCAGGTACCCTGGGTTTCCAGATAAATCCTAATAATTCAGGCGACGACTATGACTGGCAATTGTTTGATATAACCGGTTATAATCCGGAAGAGGTTTTTAATTCTTCTTCTTTAATTGTTTCCTACAATTGGTCTGGAGAGCAAGGCAATACCGGATCCTCTTCCGCGGGCACCTCTTTATTTGTCTGTGGCTCTACTTTCCAGAATGGTATACCCGGACCTATCCGGCCCTTATTCAGTAAGATGCCCTCCATCATTGCAGGACATCAATATCTTTTAATGATCAGTCACTTCAGTGGTGATGAGCAAAGCGGGTATCAATTATCTTTTAATGGCGGCACCGCCAGCATTACTAATCTTACGGACCCGGAATTACAAAGTGCTGCTACAAATTGTGATGCTTCGCAGATCAGGATAAAGCTGAATAAAAAGATGAAATGCGCCAGTCTTTCAACAGACGGCACCGACTTCACGCTTTCTTCAGGCACTGTAACGATCACGGGTGCCACATCCGCGAATTGTTCAAGAGGCTTTGATATGGATTCGGTAATACTTACCCTGAACAATCCCCTGCCACCCGGCGACTATACCGTAACGGCAGTAAATGGCAGTGACGGCAATACGCTTAAAGATAATTGTGACCGCAGTATTCCTGTCGGCGAAAATCTCAACTTCACCATTCTGCCGCTACAGCCAACAGCAGTTGATAGTCTTGCGACGGTAAAGTGCGCACCCAATTCATTGCAATTGGTGTTCCGCAAACAAATCCGTTGTAATTCGATATCCGCAGATGGAAGTGATTTTTTTGTAACCGGAACCCAGCCTGTTTCGGTTATTGGCGCCAGCGGATCATGCAGTGATGGCTCATCTCCTGTAATTACGATTCAATTATCATCACCCATTTATACAGCGGGTAGTTTCCAGTTACATCTAAAGGCCGGTATCGATGGCAATACCATTATTGACGAATGTGGCCAGCAAACGCCCGCCGGACAATCTATTTCATTCGCTACAAAAGATACTGTATCTGCGATATTCACCTACGCCGTAGACATGGGATGCAAACAGGATACGATACATTATCTTCATCCTGCTGGTCATGGGGTGAATAAATGGAAATGGAATTTTGATAACAGGAGTTCCGGCGATCTTCAAAACGCTGAATTTATATATCCGGCATCGGGTGAATACAGCACGCAACTGATCGTATCCAATGGATTTTGTTCTGATTCATCTACCCTGAATATTTCGTTGAATAATGAAGTAACTGCGGATTTTGAAATGCCTGATATCATCTGCCCTGAAGATTCAGCAACATTCATCAATAAAAGCCAGGGACCTATTGATGGTTGGCTTTGGAATTTCGGCCTTTCGGCTACCAGTAGCTCACAAAACCCGGGGGCACAACATTATCCTGTCACCGGCAAAGAAACCTATTATACCGTCGGCCTTACAGTTCATAGCCTGATGGGTTGCCAGGAGCGTATTTCCAAAACAATCCGGGTGTTGGGCAGTTGTTATATCGCGGTGCCTTCCGCTTTTACCCCCAATAATGACGGCTTAAATGATTACCTCTACCCCTTAAATGCGCTAAAGGCAGACCATCTCAACTTCAGGGTTTTCAACCGCTGGGGTCAATTGGTATTTGCTACAGGTGATTGGCAACGAAAATGGGATGGAACTATCAATTCTGTGCCACAGGCCTCCGGTGTATACGTGTGGATATTGCAATTCACCAATCATGATACGGGAAAAAAAATAGAGACCAAGGGAACTACTATGCTAATTAGGTAAAAAGATATCTACATTTTTATTTATTATCCCAAGGTCTGATGTAATCCTTAATTTTAATTTAAGCATACAAGTTATTGACTTAAAGATAGGTATATAAAAATATCGGTTTT